>CAYZIQ010000084.1:8769-13075 GCA_964478375.1 uncultured Chloroflexus sp.
GGCCAGAATCCCCATAAGGGGACGATGTGCGGCTTATAGGTCAGCCTGAGGCTCTCATAGATAAAGATAGGGCGAGATCCGAATCCCGCCCTATCTTGTTTTATCGAAGCCACTTTCGACTACGGCTTGACGTACACCGCGTAATCGAAGATTTGATAGCCCGGCACGAAGTCATACTTGCCATCGTTGAGCGGGGCGGTAATCGTTGCGGTGGTGATGGCGTGATTCTCGCCGCCTTTCCAATCCGTCAGGCCAAGCAGGTAAGCAGTGCATTTTTGTCCATCCGACGAGTCGTAATCCAGCTTCAGGAAATTATCAATGGAAATTTCCTGGCCGTTCAGCGTGAATTTGACCGTCATCTTGCCCAGGTTGTCCTCCAGCGTTGCCTGGTCCTTCGCGCACCAGCCCCAGGCCCAGATCAAGGGTGTGGATTTGGAAAGCGTGATCGTAAAGGGGAAAGTGGTGTCCATCTTGAGCATGTCTTCGGTGGTGTATTGTTCACGCGCTTTCTCATCCAAGAACTTGGTACTGCTTTGCAGAGCCGATTGGGTTTCATCTTTGGACATCAGCTTCGGCGGCGCGGACGGCGTGATCCCCGCGCCGAGCGGCTGCAAGACGGCGCGCTCGCCATACTGCAAAACCACATCCTCAGTGCTGGTGACATTCTCCAGGGTAATGGGCACTTTCAAGGTCGGCTGGATGCCAGTACCTTCCAGAAACAGGCTGCCATCCGGCAGCGTGAAGCGACCCGTGGGAACCTGCATCGAGAAGCCTTCCGGCAAGAGGATCTGGCCGCGCGCAACTTCGGCAAAGGTGCTGGCAGTCGGGTACATGCCAACCACGATCGTGCCGGGCACCTGGCTGAAACCATACGCTTCCTCTTCGCAGGCGCTGTAACAGGCCGGGCCAACCAGCAAAACCATTTTATCGAAGGAGTATTGTTCGATATTCGGTATGATCTTGTCTCGTACACCCTGCGGCTCGAACTTGCCGGTTTTTTCGCTGTAGTACTCCGCCTGGCCCATGGAAATTTCCTGATCGGTCAGGAAGCCGGCCAGACCGAGAGGCGCGCCGCCGCTGTTGTAGCGCAGGTCAATAATGATGCCCGGCACCTCGTTCGCCTGGAAAGTCTCCAAAGCGCGCTGGAACAAGCGAATGATCAGATTCAGGTCATCGTAGTTGGAGTTGATGTTGATGTAACCGACGCCCGAATCCAAGATCTTGAACTCTACCGGCAGCATGGGATTCGTGTCCGCGCCGTAGTAAATTGATGTGTGACGGAAGGAATCGAGTTCAGCGATGGCGGTGAGTGTGACCGTCTGCGACGCGGCGTCAGGATTGGTGAAGGCAACGGTCGCTTCCGTGCCGGGTACAGCGCGCAGCAGATAGCGCGCCTGTTGGTAACGTATAGCCCAATCGGCAGAGGCTGGCAAGGCCCAGGGTTTGACCTCGGCAACGGCCTCCTGGATCGGCTTGCCGTTGAATTGGGTCACTTCCGCGCCGACTTCGATTCCCGCTTGAGCGGCCGGCCCGCCGTCGGTCAGGAACACCACGACGAAACGCCCGTCGTCCAGTTCGCGAATGGCAAACCCGTAACCGCCCGCAGTGTCCGCATTGAAAAGCTGGCTTTGTATATCGCCGCCGCTGAGACCGGTATGGCCATCCTTGAAAGCCCAGGTGAAATCGCGCAGCGCTAGGTAATAGGCGGTTGCATCGCTATTCTGCTCCGCCTGCTGGACGCGCGGCTTGATCTCATTGTAAAGGGCGTCCCAGTCAGGTTGCTTACCCTGGATGCCGTTGAAGGCGTAATTCGTGCGGACGAACTCGAACATCTTATCGAAGGCTTCGGCGTAGGAAAGGTTCGAGAAGTCCTTGATGGCAACATCTTGCGGCTCGTAGAGCGTCAGGTTTGGCTCGGCTTCCTTCGTGAATGTAAATGGATTCTGATCCAGGTCAACGATGCTGTAGCCGGCCCGGATCGGCGCGACCGGATCGTCAGCGGTAAAGAGCTTGCCGTCATCGCCGAAACCGGTCGGGAAGGATTGCTTGTCGTCCGGTGCCCAGACGACGAGCTTGCCGCCGATCACTTCCTCGTTATTCTCCGTGTCCGTCTTGACAGAAGCCAAGTAGTTCGGCCAGCCATGCGAGGGATCATCACCTTCAGAATACGGGCCGCCTGTCAGGTTCGGCCAATAAGCAACCGCGAAAACCTGCACACCGCTGCCGGTCCGCCCATCGTGGGCCACATCCGCAATCGTCCCAGTTGGCTTGGCCGGTAACTGCAGGGTATACTCGCCATGCTTTTTATCCTTGTCAATCGCCAGGAAACCTAACGTCTGCGAAGAGACCGGGACCTCCCACTCCAGGTCTCGGGTCACGAACCCGTACATGTCCACCAGCGCAACGGCATGCTCCACATAGTAATCGGTGATGATGCTGTTGGAGTAATCGAAAGAGCCTTTGATCTGATAAGGCTCATTCGCTGACGGAAGCGCCTGTGGGCTGGCGGTTGCCTGTGGTTCAGTAGTCGCCGTGGGCGTAAGCGTACCCAACCGACAGGCTATCAAGGACAGAACCACAACAGACAGCACTGCGATTAGCTTCGATGACATTTTCATGGTTTCACCTTTTCCTTGCCAAATTTGCACTCAATTATAATGCCTTTCCGATTTTGGACTAAAATCAAGAACGCCAAGCCGATGAACTATCTCGAAGAAATCCGTAAAGAACTGGATCGCGCTGCAGCAGCCCGCAAAATCGGGAACGAGGGGCAGGCGCGCGTCTGTGCGCGGCGAGCCGCAGGATTTGCCATTCGGGAATATTTCGAGCGACATGGACTCCCTATCACGACCACCAGCGCCTACGAGCTTTTGCGCGCCCTGGCAGAACTTCCCGATCTCGCCCCGGACCTGAGGCAGGCTGCGCGTCATTTGACCTTGCGTGTCACTGATGAATTCAAGCTGCCCATGGAGGTAGACCTGATCATCGAAGCGCGCAAAATATGCACAGGACTTGAGGGGGATCAATTCTCTGAAAGATAAGCCCGATATCACTTTCTACGGCACTTCGTGGTGTCCTGCCAGCCGACGGGCAAGGAATCTAATGGATCATCACCAGATCCCGTATCACTGGGTTGACATTGATGTGGATGCAGATGGCCGCCGCTTTGTCGAAAAAGTCAACCACGGTCACCGCAGCGTGCCTACGATTGTATGGAATGATGGCTCTATTTTGGTAGAGCCGTCCATGGATGAGCTATCGAAAAAATTAGGGGTAACCGCATAAGCGGACAGAAGCCCAATCCCCCCGAGAAAATGTGCCCCTACATTGGGCTCTCAAATGTGTCGAGGGGCAATCCTTCTTTGGGTTTTGAGATGCCGGTCAGCCTGCTGGATAATTCCCAGGGTTGTCAACATAGAGAACAAGGCGCGCACACCCAAGGCCAGCAACACAGCCACGGAAACGATGCTGCCGATGACTAAGAATATAAACTCCCCGCGTGTGAACCTGCGCACGACGATAGGCGGATTGGTAACCCGGATCTTTCGACGCAGTCCACGCACGAATTCTTGGCGCGGGCGAATAGGCTTCAGAACGCCCGCCAGCCGCTTCTCCAACGAAGCGACCTTATCTTTGGAGACCTCCATCAACCTTTGAGTTACTCCCATTTATCCTCCTTTCCAGTAAATCAATACCACTAAGTTCGTCCCGCAACGCTAACAGCGTGCGATGATAGAGACTTTTCACCGCGCCCTCGCTGCGGCCCATGATCTGGCCGATTTCCGCATTGGACATTTGCTCCACGAACTTCAGGATTAACAGGTGCTGGCGTTCGGGCGGCAAGCGGCGAATAAGTTTGAGCAACGCCTCCCGCTCCTCGATGAGCACGATCGTCAGCTCCGGCGGATCACCCTTATAGTGGATCGTCGGCGTATCGTCGAGCGGGATCTCCTGGCGACGGCTGCGGTCGCGGTGCCAGTTGGCGACCAAGTTGTGTGCGATCCGATATAACCACGCCGAGAGCGGCACACCCCGGTCGCGGTAGTTTTGGATGTGATGCATGGCGCGGTAGAATACGCGGGCAGTCAAGTCCTCGGCGTCGTGTACGTTTCCAGTGCGGTAATACACGTAGTTGAAGATGCGCTCCACGTACTGCTCATACAGAACGCCGAAGGCCTCTTGGTCACCCTGGGAGGCGCGCGCCAGTATTTCTTCTTCCTTATACTCCGGCACTCGTTCACCTTACCGGAGAGGCTTACTAAAATAACCCCTCCGGGTTTCAGAAGTTTCAAGGCATCATATCAAT
>CAYZIQ010000085.1:0-4972 GCA_964478375.1 uncultured Chloroflexus sp.
AAGAGATTGATTTTGGTGACTGCCCATCGGCGGGAGAATTTTGGGAAGCCGCTGGAAAACATCTGCGCGGCGCTGAAGGAGCTGGCCGGGCGCGGGGACGTGGAGATCATCTATCCTGTCCACCTCAATCCGAACGTGCAGGGACCAGTCTATCGCCTGCTTGGAGACATGCCGCACGTCACGCTCTTGTCGCCGCTGGATTACCTGCCGCTGGTGCATCTGATGAAGCGCTCGACCATCGTGCTGACCGATTCGGGCGGCATCCAGGAGGAGGCGCCGGCTTTCGGCGTGCCCGTGTTGGTGCTGCGCGAGGTCACCGAGCGGCCGGAGGGAATCGAAGCAGGAGTGTTGAAGCTGGTCGGAACGGCGACCAGGCTCATTGTCCAGGAAGCGAATCGCCTGCTCGACGATCCAGTTGCGTACGCCTCCATGGCGCGCGCTTCCAATCCCTTTGGCGATGGCCACGCCGCCGAACGCATCGTACAGGCGCTGCTGACTTATTATAAGTAGATTGCGCAACCGTTCAGACAACCAAGCGGTTATAATTATCCAAATCTTTCGTACAGAAGGAGACGTATGAATATCGCAAGCGCACTCCAAGGATTAGCCACATTGTCGTGGCTTTTGGTGGTCGGCGTGATCGTCCTGGCGGTCGTACGCGCCACTCGCGCCAAGCCGTTGAAGGGAGCGGTTTCGATTGTCATTGGAACAATTGTTTTCTCTCTGGTGTTGACTGCGGTCAGCGCCGGATTGGTTTTCATCCAGCCGGATGAGCGCGGCGTGGTCATGTCGGCTGTCGCCGCGAAAGGGTACCGTGACCAAACGCTTCAACCGGGTTTGCGCTGGGTGATCCCCTTCGCTGAAAACGTGCGCCTCTACAGCATTTCCCGCCAGACGTATACCATGTCCGCTGCGGCAGTCGAGCAAAAGCAGATCGCTGAGCAGCAGGCTTTGCAAGCTCAGTTCGTCGTCGAGCAGAAGAAACAGGAAGCCGAACAGGCCCGCCAGGTGGCCCAGGGTCAGGCCGATGCGGCCGTCATCCAGGCCAAGGGCGCGGCCGAAGCGCGCACCATCCAGGCCGAAGCGGAAGCCAAAGCCTTGGAGCTGATCAATGCGGCATTGGAGGGCCATCCCAACTTACTGACCTATCAGTACATCACCAAGCTGTCGCCGAATGTTCAGGTGATGTTCCTGCCCAATAATGCGCCGTTCATCTTTCCGCTGCCAGAGGTGACTACACCGCAGTGATCAGTTATCAGTCGGCGGTGATCAGTAGTAAGGGAACGATATGCAACCAGTCAAACCAACCGGACGCCAGATACGCCTGACCAGCCTCTCTAGCTGCGCGGGTTGAGCGTCGAAACTGAATGCGGAAACGCTGGCGCAGGTACTGCGACCAATCCAAAATTTATTCGATGCCCGCAACTACCCGGACCTGTTGGTCGGCCTCGGCGACCCGGATGACGCGGCAATCTGGCGCGTGGATGACGCGCGCGCCCTGGTGGTGACCACAGATTTTTTCACCCCCGTGGTGGATACGCCCTACGAGTTCGGCGCCATTGCAGCCGCAAACAGCCTTTCGGATGTGTATGCGATGGGAGGGCAGCCGTTCCTGGCTTTGAATATCGCCGCCCTCCCGCCCGACCTGCTGCCCGAACTTGGCAGCGAGATCATGCGCGGCGGCGCGGAAAAATCCCTGGAGGCCGGTGTGGTGGTCGTGGGTGGGCATACAATCCAGGACAAAGAGCCGAAATATGGGCTGGTGGCGCTGGGCTTCGTCCACCCGCAGAAGATGCTGACCAAGGCTGGTCTCCGCCCTGGCGAGGTGCTGGTCTTGACCAAGCCGCTCGGCTTTGGCGTGACGACCACCGCTCTCAAACAGCAAAAAGCCGCCCCCGAGGATGTGACCGAAGTCATCGGTTGGATGAGCAAGCTGAACAAGTCCGCTGCGGAGCTGGCGGTGGAATTCGGTCTGCGCGCCGGCACGGACGTGACTGGCTTCAGCCTGCTCGGTCATGGCATGGAGATGGCCAATGCCTCGCACGTTGGGCTGCGCTTCTTCAACGACAAAATTCCCTTCGTTTCCTGCGCTCGTAAATACGCCTCGATGTGGACTTTCCCCGGCGGTGCATCGGATAACCGCCTGTACTTTGGACCGCGCGTCAAGTTTGCTGGGGGGATTAGCGAAGAAACGCAGATGCTGCTCTTCGATCCGCAGACCAGTGGTGGGTTATTGCTCGGTGTCCCGCCTGAGAAGCTTGAGGCTTTCCAAAGGCGGGCGAAGGAGATCGAGCAGCCGGTTTGGGTCATCGGCGAAGTAGTCGAAGGGGAAGGGATTGAGGTAGTTTCCTAGATGAAAAACGGCCATTTCTATCCAACGCTACAGGCCGTGCTGGCTGCTCTCCTTTTTGGAGCGAGCGCGCCCTTGGCAAAACTGCTGTTGGGGAAAATCGAGCCAGTTTTACTGGCGGCATTGTTGTATATCGGCAGCGGGTTCGGCTTGTTGGTAATACAATTCTGCCGGAAGGTGGGGAATCCGGCGGTTGAAACGGAAGCCCGCTTGAAGAGAGCCGACATCCCCTGGCTGGCGGGAGCAATTCTAACCGGAGGAATTGCGGCTCCCATTGTGTTGCTGTTCGGCCTGCGTCAGACGCCGGCCTCGACGGCCTCCATCCTTTTGAATTTCGAGGGGGTAGCGACTACGCTGATCGCCCTCTTGTTTTTCAAGGAGACCATTGGACGTCGCGCGTGGGTAGCGATCTCTTTGATTACTCTGGCAAGTATCTTCCTTACGCTGAACCTGCACGGCGGATGGGGATTCTCGCCGGGCGCGCTGGGTATTCTGGCAGCGTGCATTTTATGGGGGATGGATAACAATTTCACCCGGAATATCTCGGCGAAAGACCCAATCGTTATCGTGACGATTAAGGGTTTGGGTGCGGGGGCACTTTCCCTGGCGATGGCTCTGATTCTTGGGAATCCGATTCCCCGCTGGGGGGTTGTGGTTGGGGCGTTGGTGTTGGGTAGTTTAAGTTATGGTTTGAGCATCGCTCTGTTCGTGTGGGCCATGCGGGGGCTGGGAGCCGCGCGTACCAGCGCTTGGTTTGGTACCTCTCCTCTGGTCGGTGTAGTTTTATCTTTTGCCTTTTTTCGGGAGATGCCGGGCACGTTATTTCTGATTGCATTGCCCGCGATGATCATCGGCGCTATTTTTCTTCTCAGCGAGAATCACACGCATCAGCATGTGCACGAGCCGATGCTGCACGAACATCGTCACAGCCACAAGGATGCGCATCATGTGCATCCACATCCAGAGTCTGGCCAGGTGGTCTGGGCTCATTCGCACGTACACTTTCATGAAAACCTGGAGCACGATCATCATCATTTGCCGGATATCCATCATCGGCATACCCATTTGAGCGAATCGTAATGTGGAATTCACTGTCCAACTTTTCTCAGGTAAAATAAGTCGGGCGGTTGTTCACCCGCCGAAAAGAAAATTATGGATTCCATTTGGAATGAAATTCTGGCTATTTTTCTCCTGATCATTTTTAATGGAATACTGGCCATGTCAGAAGCGGCCATGCTGTCGGTGCGCAAGGCGCGCCTACAGCAGCGCATGAATGACGGAGACAAGCGGGCGCGGCTGGCGCTCAAATTAGCGGAAAACCCCAACCGCTTCCTTTCCACAATTCAAATTGGCATCACGGTGATAGATGTGCTCATTGGCGCCATCAGCGGCGCGACGGTGGCCGAGCTCCTCACAAAAACCTTTGCTGGGATTCCTGCCCTCGCGCCGTTTAGCGAGGCGATCGGGCTGGCAATCGTTGTTATCACGGTATCATATCTCTCCATCGTGCTGGGCGAATTGTTTCCGAAACGTCTGGCCCTGCAGAACGCCGACGGAGTAGCCTCCGCCATCGCCGGACCGATGTCTTTTGTCTCGGCGCTTTTTACGCCATTCGTCTGGCTGTTGAGCAAGTCCACTGACTTGTTGCTGCGTCTGTTCGGTGTAAAATACACTGCTGAGGTTCCTGTCACGGAGGAAGAATTGCTTGTCCAACTCGACCAGGGCACACAGGCGGGCGTCTTTGAGGAGACCGAGCAGGATATGGTGGAAGGTGTCTTTTCGCTCTCCGACCAGCGCGTCAATGCGTTGATGACCCCCCGCAATGAAATTGTCTGGCTGGATGTAAACGATAACGTCGAGGAAATTCGCAAGAAAATATCCGATAGTCCCTTCTCGCGTTTTCCGGTGGGGGAAGACAGCCTGGATCATCCTATTGGTGTAGTCAAAGCTAAGGAAGTCCTGTTGGCGAACATCAAGAGTGGTAAAGACCTGGATAAACTTGCCCGTCCGCCCATCTACATCCCAGAGACGGCCTTTGGTTCGCACGCCCTCGAAATGTTCCGCGAGAGCAAGCGTGAATTGATGCTAGTGGTGGACGAGTTCGGCGTGGTGCAGGGCCTCATTACCCTGGCGGATATCCTCGAAGAAATAGTCGGCGAATTGGAAGGTGAGCCTCAGGCCACCCAGCGCCAAGACGGTTCCTGGCTGTTGGACGGGATGCTGGCGAACGACGACTTCAAGGAGCTCTTCAACCTGCGCCGCTTGCCTGATGAGGAAGAATACGAGACACTGGGCGGGTTCGTCATGATGCACCTCCGGCGCATCCCGAAACCGGCCGACCAATTCGAGTGGGGTGGGATGCGCTTCGAAGTGATGGACATGGACGGTAACCGCGTGGATAAGGTGCTGGTCACTACATTGCCCGCAAGACCGTCGGATGACGAAAGCGTGATGCGTAAAACGTGATTCGTGAAGCGTGAAACGTAGAACCCCCGGAGTCTTTTATGCCCGAGTCCATTTACCCCTCCCGCCGTTCCCCCGTATTTGGACGGGGCGGGATGGTGGCTTCCTCCCAGCCATTGGCGACTGCTGCCGGCGTGGAGATCTTGGCGCAGGGCGGCA
>CAYZIQ010000085.1:5072-11190 GCA_964478375.1 uncultured Chloroflexus sp.
GGGCAGGCGAGATTTTCTGCAACCCCGGCCTGGCGCGCACCTTGCAGAAAGTGGCCGAAGGTGGCAAGAAGGCTTTCTATGAGGGCGAAATCGCCGAGGCCATTGCCGCGACGTTGCGAAAGGCTGGCGGCTGCATGTCAGCGGACGACCTGGCCGTTCACTGTTCGACCTGGGATGAACCGATCAGCACGGTTTATCACGGCTATCGCCTCTGGGAATGTCCGCCCAATGGGCAGGGACTGACTGCGCTGATCGCCTTGAACCTCCTCGCAGGCTTCGACCTGCCCACCGATCCGCTCTCCGCGCACCGGCTGCACCTGGAGATCGAGGCATTACGTCTGGCCTTTGCCGATACACGCTGGTACGTGGCCGATCCGCGCCACAGCGAGACCCCCGAGGTCTTTAAGACCTCGGGGGTCTGTGCCGCGTTGCTCTCGAAAGAATACACCGCCGAACGGCGCAGGTTGATTGATCCCAAGAGGGCCCGTCTCGACCAACAGCGCGGGGTGCCAGTCGCTGGCTCGGATACTGTCTACTTGTGCGCCGTGGACAGGTGGGGGAACGCCTGCTCGTTCATCAACAGCAATTACATGGGTTTTGGCACCGGCATCGTCCCCTCTGGCTGGGGCTTCACGCTGCAAAATCGCGGGCACGGTTTCAGCCTCGATCCTGCTCATCCGAACGCCCTCGTGCCGGGGAAGAGGCCGTATCACACGATCATTCCGGCGCTGATTACCAGAGACCAGAGAGTAGAGAGTAGAGAACGGAGAGTAGAGGGCAATGGAAAACTAATCTCTACTCACGAATCTCTATTCTCTGATTTTGGCGTGATGGGTGGCTTCATGCAGCCGCAGGGACATTTGCAGGTTTTCCTGGCTCTTGCGCAAGGGATGGATCCCCAGTCAGCACTGGATTTGCCGCGCTTCTGCATCGAAGACGGGACGGCCGGTGGCACGCTGGCGTTGGAAGAAGGCGTTCCGGCGGCGGTCGTCGCCGATTTGGCGGGACGCGGGCACCAGGTCCGCGAAGTGAGCGGGTGGGAGCGTGCCCTGTTCGGGCGCGGACAAGTCATCTTGCGCGATCCACATAGCGGTGTCCTGACCGGCGGCTCCGATCCACGCGCGGATGGCTGTGCGATGACGCTGGCTTGAGGCGAAAAATTGGCTTCAAAACTCGCTTGCGTCAGCCCTTTTCTCGTGCTATAATGATTGCGCTTGCAGCAACCATCATGCGCACAACTTTGCCGCTTGCATCATCCGCGTAGGGATGACAAGTTTATTGCATGTGGAAAAACCCAACCTCATAAAATGGAATAGTTGATCACAAGCCCATCTGTGGGGGCGCTTGTTTTCGTTTGTGTTTCCTTTATTTCCAAATCTAGATTTCATCGAGAAAGCCATATGAACATACTTGAACTTGAAAATAAACCGCTTGCCGAGCTTCGCGCCTTGGGCAAGGATATGGGTGTGCCGAACGCCAATCGCCTGAAGAAGGAAGCGTTGATCCTGCACATCCGCCAGCTGGAGGCTGAGAAAGAGGGCCTCGAGGTGCGCGGCGGCATCCTGGAGATCATGAGCGAGGGCATCGGCTTCCTGCGCTCGGAGCGTTACCAGATCGGCGAGGAGGATGTCTACGTCTCGCAGGCGCAGTTGAGACGCTACGAAATGCGCTCCGGCGACCTGGTGATCGGTCACGTCCGCCCGCCGCGCGAATCCGAACGGCATTATGGCCTGCTCAAGGTGGAGACGGTCAACGGCGTGGACCCGGAGGAGGCTCGCCGCCGCTCGCGATTCGAGGACCTGACACCAATCTTCCCCGAGCAGCGCTTCGACTTGGAAACCAGGGGAGATATCCTGGCCACGCGCTTGATCAACCTGGTCGCTCCCATTGGGCGTGGCCAGCGCGGCCTGATCGTCTCGCCGCCCAAGGCCGGCAAGACGACGATCTTGAAGGAGATCGCCAACGCGATTTCTACCCAGTACCCGGATGTATATTTGATGGTGGCTTTGATCGGCGAGCGCCCGGAGGAAGTGACCGACATGGATCGCTCGGTGGATGCCGAGGTGATCGCTTCGACCTTTGATGAACCGGTTACCTCCCACGTCCGCACGGCGGAGATCGCCCTCGACCGCGCCAAGCGTCTGGTCGAGATTGGCCGTCACGTGGTCATCCTGATGGACTCGATCACTCGGCTGGCGCGTGCCTATAACCTGGTGGTCAACCCATCGGGGCGCACGCTTTCGGGCGGCATGGATCCCTCGGCACTCTATCCGCCCAAGCATTTCTTCGGGGCGGCGCGCAACATCGAAGAGGGCGGCTCGCTAACCATCATTGCGACCTGTCTGGTGGACACCGGCTCCCGCCTGGATGACGTGGTGTATGAGGAGTTCAAAGGCACCGGCAACATGGAATTGCATCTTGCCCGCAAGTTGCAGGAGCGGCGCATCTTCCCAGCGGTTGATATCGAACGCTCCTCCACCCGTCGCGAGGAGCTGCTGCTTGGCCCGGATATCATCCAGCGGGTTTGGCTGATGCGGCGCATGTACATTCAGATGGTTTCCACGCCGCCGCAAGGCGCCGGTATGGATACCGCCGTGGCGACAGAGGCCATCCTGCAACGCCTGTCTAGGACGAGGAGCAATCAGGAATTCTTGGAAAAATTGACTGAGGAATTGTAGTATCTCCTCAACAAGAAAGGGAATATGGGGGGTGTGCGGGCGGCGAAGCCGCCCGCACACCCCCTCCCCAATCTATTGAGGTGATAAGCATCGAAGACCTTATGGGTACAAACATGCAATCTTCGCGCCTGTTTAGTATTATCAGTTGGGTCGTGACTGGCCTTATCGTGCTCTCGCTGTTTGGTTTTACGGCTTGGAAGATCCAACCCCTCGAAACTTCATCTATACCGGAAATTTCCCCAACGGCAATCCCAACCGCGGAAAACGGCAACCTGCCATCTTTGACCGGTCTTTCAGCCCCTACGACGAAAGGCATAACTCGCCTCGTCTCCCTGAAGACCAGCATTTCCGAAAAAGCACGTTATTATCCTGAGGAATACACTGTCAAGCGCGGCGACTCGGTCTTCGGCATTGCCAAGCAATTCAACATCAAGCCGGAGGCGCTGTTGTGGGCGAATTACGATGTCTTGCAAGATAGCCCGGATAGCATCCGTGTCGGCCAGGTTCTAACGGTTCCTCCAGTAGATGGGATTTATTATGCGTGGAAAGAAGGGGATACCATCGAGGCGGTCGCTGCGAAATATAAGGCCAACCCGGATGACATCCTGGGTTGGCCCGGCAATGATATTGATCTATCCAATCCCGAAATAAAAGCCGGTACGAACGTGATGATCCCAGGCGGGCAGCGTGAGTTTGTCCAGTGGATTATTCCCACGATTGCGCGCGGACGTTCCGGCACAGCAAATGTTTCCAGCGCTGCCTGCGGCAGCGGGCCGGTGGGCAGCAGTGCGTTCGTCTGGCCGGCGGATAACCATTATCTCTCCGGGAACGACTATTGGTCTGGTCACCTGGGAATTGACATCGCAGACGGCGAGGGCGGCGCGGTCTACGCGGCGGATAGCGGTGTGGTGACGATGGCGCAGGTTGGCTGGAACTACGGTTACGGCAACGTCATCATGATTGATCATGGCAATGGTTACGTCACGCTCTACGCCCACCTGAGTCAGATCAATGTTGTACCCTGCCAGCCAGTCTATGCAGGTAGTTTGATTGGCCTGGCCGGGAATACGGGCAACTCGTTCGGCGCGCACTTGCACTTCGAGGTGCGCTTGAATGGCGGCTTTGTCAATCCATGGTACGTTTTGCCTTAGTCTTAGAATAGAAACCCGGTTTCTTCGAGAAACCGGGTTTCTGTGTGCTTATGAACGAGCGCGCGCTTCGTAGAACCCTTTCGGACCTGCCTCTGGGCGGTGTTCGCTATGATGAGCAGACCGGCTCGACCAATGACGCCGCCCTGGCCTGGGCGGCCGAGGGCGTCCCGGACCTGACGCTGGTCGTCGCGGACGAGCAAACGGCCGGGCGCGGACGCGGTGGGCGTTCGTGGATCACTCCTTTTGGGACTGCCCTGGCTTTCAGCCTGGTCCTGCATCCCCGACCTGTAGAGCGGGATATCATCCCGCTCTACTCCGCGCTGGGCGCGCTGGCAGTTGCTTCTGCGCTGGGAGAGAAGTACGGTTTAATGCCTGAAATCAAATGGCCCAACGATGTCCTCGTGCACGGGCGCAAGCTGTGCGGCATTCTCGCTGAGACGGTTTGGCTGGGAGAGCGAGCCGAGAGCGTGGTGCTGGGCATCGGGTTGAATGTGCGCCCGGAAGCGGTCCCGGCGGCAGAAGCGCTGGATTTTCCGGCCACCAGCCTGGAGGAAGTCACCGGCCTGAGCGTTGACCGACTATCACTGCTTCACGATATTCTTGCCGCGCTGCTCACTTGGCGCCCGCGCTTAGGGACGGAGGAGTTTATCCAGGCCTGGGAAGGGCGCCTGGCCTTCCGCGGGAAGCAAGTCCAGGTTTGGGCGAAGGATCAGCCGCTTCGCGCCGGACAGGTCGAGGGTCTGGATCGCAAAGGGGGGCTGCGGCTGCGGTCACCTCAAGGGAAGCTCTTTACGGTGCACTTTGGGGAAATCCGCCTGCGTCCGGTTGTGTGATATACTTTTCGAGTATCGTCTCAATAAAGTGGGGCAGGACAAACTACAGAGCGAGGTGTACTATGCTAGACAACTTGCGCGACCAAGCCGCCTCGTCGCAGTATTATCAGGAAGAACCTCTTTCCGCTCAGGAAGAGGTGAGGCCGACCAAGCCTTCCCTAGGCCAGTTCTTGGGCATGAAAGCCCAACAGCGTTTCATCCTGGCAGTGATGCTTTTCTTTGTGGTTTGTCTGCTGGGGGTGATGCTGTTATTTGTGACGGGGAAAATCGTCCCGCCTTTTCTGTATTAACTGTATTGTGAGGGGTGTTTAACAATGCGACGCACTTGCAAGGTGCGCCGCATTGTTGATTATTTCACCAGAGGCAGTTCGAACTGCTGACCGGGCTGAGGCGGGGCTTTGCCGTTTTCAGTAGCTGCCCCGACGCGTCTCAAATCCGCGGCGGCAATACGTGCCAGCGAGGCCACCTTGTCACCTTCCTTGACCTCCATCATGCGGACGCCGCGTGTGGCGCGCCCGGCCTGTTTCACCTCCCCGACCTTCATGCGTAAGACGATACCGTTGGCTGAAATGAGGGTCAGGTCGTCGGCGGGCTGGACGACGCGCGCTGCAGTGATCACGCCGACTTTATCCAAGGCGTGCTTGTCAATCGTCTGGACGCCGCCCGTGGCACGACCCTTGACCGGATACTCGCTCAAAGGTGTCCGTTTGCCATAACCTTCCACGGTGACCAACACCAGTTCGCCGTCCGGCTCGACCACGTCCATGCTGGCGACCTTGTCCTTTCCGCTCAGGCGGATGCCCGCCACGCCGCCCGCGGCGCGTCCCATCGGGCGGACTTCGTCTTCGCAGAAACGCAATGCCTGGCCCTCTTCGGTGACCAGGATGATATCATCTTTGCCGGAGGTCAGGCGCGCCCAGCCAAGTTCATCGCCCTCATCGAGGCTGATGGCGATAATGCCGGAAGGTCGTACCGAGGCCAATTCCGAAAGTGCCATGCGCTTGATGCGCCCGTTGCGCGTTGCCAGGGTGATGTAATTGGCGGCTTCGAAATCGGGAACCGCCACCGCGGCGGTGATGGTCTCGCCTGGGTTGAGCGAGAGCACGTTCACCAGCGGGATGCCCTTGGTCGTCCGATCAGCGTCCGGAATTTGGTAGACCTTTTCAGCGTAGACCTTGCCCCGGTCGGAGAAGAATAACATGGTGTCCAGCGAACGCGCCGGGAGGAGGGTCAGCACTTCGTCTTCTTCTTTCGTGACGTGGCCGGTCACGCCGCGTCCGCCCACGCCTTGCGAACGATAGGCCGCCGCGGCCACGCGTTTGACGTAGCCCATGGCGGTGATGCTGATCAGAACGGCCTCATCCGGCACCAGGTCCGCCTCGCTCAACTCTTCGCTGGCCTCCGCGGCGATGTGCGTGCGCCGTTCGTCGCCATATTTTTCGGCCAGCTCACGCAT
>CAYZIQ010000085.1:11290-12719 GCA_964478375.1 uncultured Chloroflexus sp.
TGCGAACGGCGGGTGAGCACCTGCTGGCGGTGTTCGATGAACAATTGCAGGGCGCGCTTGAGCGGCAGCAGACGCGGCTCGCCGCGCCCACCTTCGTCGGCGACCAGGGCCAGCATTTGCACGCCGAAGGTGGACTGCAGCGGGGTGTACTTGTAGAGCTGGTTGAGCACCTTCTTGGGCTGGGCGCCGCGCTTCAGCTCGATGACGATGCTCATGCCGCGCCGGTCGGATTCGTCGCGCAGGTCGGCGATGGCATCAATCCGCTCCTCCCGCGCCAGGTCCGCGATGCGTTCGATCAGGCTGGATTTGTTGACCTGGTAGGGGATCTCGGTGATAACGATGCGGTGGCGGCTGCCAGACATCTCTTCGATGTGGGCCTTGCCGCGCAGGACGATGCGCCCCTTCCCGGACCCGTAGGCCTGCTCAACGCCCTCCTTGCCGACAATCACGCCGCCGGTCGGGAAATCCGGCCCGGGGATGAACTTCATCAAGAATTCGATGGGGATGTCGTCAATCGTCTCGTAGTTGTTGATGAGGTAGATGATGGCAGCCGACAGTTCTTTCAGGTTGTGCGGTGGGATGTTGGTCGCCATGCCGACGGCGATGCCGGAGGAACCGTTGAGCAGCAGGTTGGGCAGGCGGGAGGGGAGTACGGTCGGCTCTTGCAGCGAGCCGTCGAAGTTATCGGCGAAATCTACCGTCTCTTTTTCGATATCAGACAGCATCTCCTCGGCCATCTTGTGCAGACGCGCCTCGGTGTAGCGCATGGCCGCTGGCGCGTCGCCGTCCACCGAGCCGAAGTTGCCCTGTCCGTCCACGAGCAGGTAACGCATGGAGAAATCCTGCGCCATGCGTGCCATGGACTCGTACACGGCCGCATCGCCGTGCGGATGGTACTTGCCGAGCACCTCGCCGACGATGCGGGCGGACTTCTTATAGGCGGCGTTCGAGCGGATGCCCATGTCGTGCATGGCGTACAGAATGCGCCGGTGGACGGGCTTGAGGCCGTCGCGTCCATCCGGCAAGGCGCGGGCGACGATGACGGACATGGCATAGTCCAGGTACGCGCTGCGCATTTGTTCGTCAATGTCCGCTGTCTGCACGGTGCCGATGATTTGCTTGACGGGTTCCGGCGTCTGGCCGGTAGTCTCGGGCTCTACCATAAGTGTTCCCTTCTGAACCGCGAAGCCACACGAAGGTACACAAAGAGACCCTTTGTGTGCCTTCGTGTCCTTAGTGGTGAATCTTTAAGCGCAGGGATTATACCGCAAACAGCTTGTCAAATCGTAGGGGGGCGTGTATAATGCCGAGGCTTGACCGGGGTGTGGCTCAGTTTGGCTAGAGCACGCGGTTCGGGACCGCGAGGTCGGCGGTTCAAATCCGCCCGCCCCGACAGTTTTTTCCGCCGATCTCAGGTCGGCGGTTTCCC
>CAYZIQ010000086.1:0-7723 GCA_964478375.1 uncultured Chloroflexus sp.
AGAATCTCAAGGAAAGGACGGAGGTCTCCATCTACCGGCAGGTGGCGGCGATGGTTGGCACGGCACTGGGCGTGGCCGTGATGCCCGTCATCGTGGGCGCGCTCTCCGGGCGGTTCGGGCCATTGGGCGGATGGAAGGGAGCCGGCGTGATCCTGGGCCTCGTTGGCGCGTGTGCGTTCGGATTTGCGTTGTTGGGGAGTAAAGAACGCAAGGAGAGCAGCGCGGGAGAGGCGCTGTCCATTATCACGGCCTTCAAAGAAACCTTCGTCAACCGCTCGTTCCTGGCCTACGCAGCTGCCAACTTGATGATTTGCTACATCTGGAGCTGGCTCTCAGCCATGGTACCCTTCTTCACCAAATATGTCCTGGGTGCTGCAGAAGGACAAATGAGCTTGCTGTTCGCTGGCATGTTCGTTACAGTGATCCTCTTCTACCCCTTGTGGCGGTGGGCGACCCTGCGACTGGGTTCCAAGCGCACTCTGGGCCTGGCTGTGACGCTGTTCGTGGTCTTCATGGCGCTCGTGCTAATCGTTCGCGACCTGTGGCAAGCCATAGTGATGATGCTCTTCGTCGGCGCGGCCAATTCCGGAATCACGCTCGTGAGAGACATTGTTCTCAGCGATGTGATAGACGAGGACGAGTTGCGCACAGGCCGGCGGCGAGAGGGCAGCTATTTCGGCGTGACCGCCTTCATCGAACGACTGGTGTTAGTGCTGGTGGCTGGATCGAGCACGCTCGTGTTGACTCTCAGCGGCTACAATGCCACGCTGGCAAGCCAACCCTCGACTGTTGCCTTGGGAATTCGTCTGGGCATGGGCCTCATGCCAGTCGTGGCCCTTGCGATCTTTCTAGCCGCACTGAGATTCTATCCCCTGGGGAAGGAACAGGCGCGGGCGCTGCGCGAAAAACTGGATGCCCTGCATGGTGGGAAAACGGCATGAGTTAGGGAATTCCATGCTTCCTCTCATCATCACCGCCACGCCAAACATCTGCTGGCTGCACCCAGAAGTGGATTACCCGCGCACGCCGGAAGCCATCGCCGAAGAAGCGGCGCTCTGCCAGCAGAACGGCGCGGCCATCCTGCACACCCACGCCGAGGGCAAGTGGAAAGAGACCATCGCCGCTGTGCGCGCCAAGTGCGACATCATGGTGCAGTGCGGCATGTCCAGCCTGCCCATCGCGGAGCGGATGGAGGTCTACGAAAACAGGGCGGACATGATCTCGGTCATCCTCAATCACCACGACGAGGCCTTCGCCCAGACCGAGTGCAACGTCCTCCACCTGCGCGAAGAACTGGTCGAGTACTGCCGCCTCTGCAAGCAATACGGCGTTATCCCCGAATGGGAGGTCTGGCATGCCGGCTCAGTGTGGAACCTGAACTATCTCATCGGCAGGAAATTGCTCAAGCCGCCCTACGTAACCACCCTGTTTTTCGGCTGGCCAGGCGGGACGTGGAGTCCGCCCACTGTCGAGGAGTATCTCTATCGCCGCGAGCTGATGCTGGAAGGATGCGTGTGCAACGTCAGTGTAATGGTCGCCAACACCGCGACCACTTTGGGCGAGGGCCAGCGCAACATCTTGGCCGCGGCGATCATCCACGGCGACCACGTGCGTGTCGGGACGGAGGATCATCCTTACGATCACAGCGGCAGGATCGTCGCCACGCATGAGCTGGTGCGGGAAACGGCAGAGATGGCGCGTGCCCTTGGCCGCCCGCTGGCGACGGTCGCGCAGGCGCGGAAGATGATTGGATTGGAACGCGGATAAACGCGGAATCACGCGGAGAAAATACTCAGTATCTGCGTTTTTTCCGCGCTCGTCCGCGTCCAAGTCGAAGAATGCGAGGTAACAATGGCCGAGAAAAAAGTCGCCATTATCACCGGCTCGGCGCGCGGCATCGGCGCGGCGTGTGTCCGGGTTTTTGTAGAACACGATTATGCCGTCATCGGGCTGGACGTGCTGCCCGAGGGGAAAGAAGTCGCAGAGCAGGTCAACAGGCTGGAGGGCGAATGTACCTTCTTCATCTGCGACGTGTCCGATGAGAAACGGGTCGCGGACTGCGTCGCGAAAGTAGGCGAGAAGTATGGCCGGATTGACGTGCTGGTTAATAACGCCGGCGTGGTGCTGGTCAAGCCGTTCGACCAGATCACTTGGGAGGAGTTCCGCCGCACCACGGAGGTCAACCTAGGCGGGCACTTTCTGCTGTGCAAGTACGTGCTGCCGTTCATGAAGGCGCAGAAGAGCGGCGTGATCGTCAATATGGGGTCGGTGTCGGGACACGTCGGGCAGATGGATCATGTCATGTACGGGGCGACCAAGGGCGCCATCATCGCCATGACGCGCGCCCTGGCCTGGGAGTTGGCGCCGTACAACATCCGCGTCAACTCGATCAGCCCCGGCTCGGTGGATACGCCGATGCTGCGCGGCGACATCGAACTGGAATCGAAGCGCACCGGCGTTCTGTTCGATGAAGTCAAGAAGGAGCGCGAGGCCGAGCAGGCCTTCAAACGCTGGGCCGACCCAGCGGAAATTGCCGAGCCGATCTACTTCCTTGCCAGCGAGGGCGCGTCCTTCGTCACCGGCGCGGACTGGTTGGTGGACTGCGGCTGGGTGGCAAAATAGGAGATCAACGATGACGAAGAAAGTGCTCATCCTCAAGGGCAGCCCGCGCGAGAGAGGCAACAGCGCCGCCCTGGCGGAGCGTGCCGCGGCTGGCGCACGCGAGGCCGGCGCAGCGGTCGAGAGCGTCTACCTTCACGGGCTGGACATCCGCCCCTGCGACGCCTGCAACGAGTGCCAGGAAAAAGGCGCATGCATCATCGAAGACGATATGCAGCCGCTCTACCCGAAAATCGTCGCGGCGGATGCCCTCCTCCTTGCCAGCCCGGTCTACTGGTTCACCATCAGCGCCCAGTTGAAGCTGTGCATTGACCGCTGGTACGCCTTCCAGGCCTCGCGTTGGAAGGAATTCCACGGCAAACGGGTCGGGATCATCCTGGCCTATGGTGACAGCGACCTGTACACCTCCGGCGGGATCAATGCTATCCACACCTTCGAGACCATGTTCCGCTTCCTGCGCTGCGAGATCGTCGGGATGGTCTACGGCACGCTGATGGATGCGGGCGAGGCCGAGAAGCACCCCGAGCTGATGGAGAAGGCCTTCCAGCTTGGGCAGAAGTTGGGCAGCGAGGCATGAACATTCCAACGCTCCGCACCCCGTGCCTGATCCTGCGTCCCTGGACGCCAGAAGATGCCGATCGGCTGGTTGCCATCCTGCAAGAACCGGGTATCCTGCGCTACTTCCCCCGCACCGAACCCTGGCCGCGCGAAAAAGTGGACAAGTATATTGCCCACCACCTCTCCCACTGGCAGGAGCGCGGTTACGGCCACTGGGCTGCCGTCCACTTTGGGTTTACGAATTGCAGCCTCGAAAAGATCATCGGCCTGACCCACCCGGAGAATATCGCCTCGGCGCGCGTGCTTGAAAAATGCGGGCTAAAGCTGATAGACCGGAAGAGCTTATGGGGCATTGAGCTGTGCCGCTATGAGATCGAACGAGAGGAGGTCATCGCGTAAAAGATGATCGAGGTCAAGAACGGCGATATTCGCCGCCAAATCCTGCAGGTGACCAACGAACTGTACGCCAAAGGTCTCATCACCCCCACCGGCGGCAACGTCAGCGCCCGCTGTGACGATAACCCGAACGAAATCTGGATCACCCCCTCCGCCATCTTCAAAGGTGATCTGTGCCCGGATATGATGGTGCGCATTGACCTGAACGGGAAAATCCTCAACGAGACGGATTACACCGCCTCCAGCGAGCGGCGCGTCCACTGTGCTATCTACAAACTGCGCCCCGATATCACTGCTGTCATCCACACCCACGCGCCGCAGGCCACGCTGATGGCGCTGACCGGCACGAAATTCCTGCCCATCTCGACGGAGGCGGCCTTCCTCGGCGACGTGCCGGTGGTGCCGTTCATCATGCCGGGAACAGATGAACTGGGTGAGGCTGTTGCCAAAGCCATCGGCCCGACCGGCATCGCCGCGCTGATGCAGAATCACGGATTGGTGGTGGCGGGCAGCAGCCTGCGCCGCGCCGCCGATATGACCGACGTGATCGAGGTCACCGCCCACAAAATCCTGACCTGCAAGATGCTGGGCGTCGAACCGGCGGTCATACCGGATGAGATCGTCAAGCAGTTGAAAGAGATCGGCGCGAGCATGGCATAAAAAAGTTGTTATCTGTTGGCTAACCCCGTGTAGACACTTTCAAACAAAAAATCCGAAGCCCTCGACTTCGGATTCGAGTTTGAGCAATTATTGTGCGGCAATTTACAGTTCTTCGCGCGCCACGCGTCGCAGGATCACTTCGGGCGATGCTCGTTTACTCGCAATGTATTCGCACAAAGCCCGATTATCTGTGGTTATAACTTCGGAAACCTGCTCACCACCACCGCCTCGGTTGGAACCAAGCCCCTATCGCCCAACTTCATTTCGGCAGGTGCAGGCCCGGCCTTCTCCGGCGCGGACTGGTAAACGAAGATCGGTGTGCCTTCCAGGGCGTACTTCGACTCTAGGTAGGCCTGGCCGGTTAGATAGCCTTCCATGTCGGCCGCGCAACTGGTCACCCAGCCGATGACGCGGCCGCGCTTATCCAGCACCGGGTCGCCGTTGTGTGCCATGCGCACGCCCTTCTCACCGAAGCGGAAACGGACCACCACCCCTTTGCGCTCTGCCTCGCGCGCCACATAAGCCTCGCGCCCGATGAACCAAGGCTTGTAGAGCTTGACGTACGAGCCGAAGCCGCCCTCGCCCACGCCCAGGTCAGGATGACCATGCTTGCCGGAGCCGAGGCCCATCTCGTGGCCGTAGAGCGGCAGTCCCGCCTCGGTGCGCAGCGAGTCGCGCGCCCCCAGTCCGACCGGCTTGAGGCCGAAACGCTCGCCGACCGTGAGCAGCGCGTTCCAAAAATCCACCGCCCTCTCCGGGTGGACGAACAGCTCGAAGGCCGTCTTCTCGCCGGTGTAGCCGGTGCGGGAGACGATCAAGTCGAAGCCTCCAACGGTCGCATCGCACAACTCGGTCCGCTTGAGGGCCATGATGCGGTTGCGCGCCTCCCTGCCGACGCCCAACGCCAGCAGGATATCGCGGCTTTTCGGCCCCTGCAGGGCAATGTCCACGCGCATATCGTCGCCGGCTTTTGGGTCCCGGAGGTTGCGGATGACGGCATTGTAGCCATACGTCCGCGCCCGGGGGCGGGCGTTGTCAATCCACACTTTTCCATCCCGCACTGCTTCCAGCCAGGCGCGGTCCTTGTCGTCGTTGGAGGCGTTGACCACCACCAGGTACCTGTCCACGCCGCGGCGGTAGACCAGCGTATCGTCTATTACATCTGCCTCCGGGGTCAGGAAGTGAGTGTAGAGCGACTCGCCGGGGCGCAGCCCGCCGCAGTCGTTGGAGCAGACGGAATCCAGGAACGATGCCGCGTCCGCGCCCGCCACCTCGTAGACGCCCATGTGCGCCACGTCAAACAGCCCGGCCGCCTGGCGCGTAGCCAGGTGCTCCTCCAGCACCGAGCTGTACCAGACTGGCATCTCCCAACCGGCGAAGGGGATGATCTTTGCACCGAGCGACTTGTGGACTTCATAGAGCGGCGTGCGGCGCAGGGCGCTTTCCCTCTCTTCCCAGCGGAAGACAGGCTTCGCCTCGCCCTGCCCCCCAGCCTGTTGGCCGATAAACCAGGGCTTATCCCCGTTGACGGGTTTCCCCGTTACCTCGACGCCCTTTTCTTTGGACTCCATCACCACCACTGGCCCCGGCATACGCTTCGGCGTACCGTCGGGCTGGCCATCCAGGTTGAAAGAAGTGTAACCATCGGAGAGGTCGCGCAGCCAGGCGGCTGCCAGGCCCGCTTTCGCTGCCGGGATGGTCAGGCGGTAGGAAGTATCGTCAATGCAGGCCAGCGCCCCGGTCACTTCACCCTTTGGCGTGGCGAGTCTTGTCGGCTGGGATTGGCCCGGCGCGAGCGCCGAAAGGTCGGATGAAACGGTGTAATCCAGGAAATGTCGTACGCGCTCACCGCGCAGTTCGTAGGTCGAGATATTATCTCGACCCACTGCTTTGTCGTCAATGTAATAGAAATGGGGGTAGCCATGCTTTTCCGGCGTGGCGCCGCAATTGGAGCAGCATTCGATCAGATCGCGCACGCGCAGACGGGCCTCTTCGAGCACATTGAAGTCCAGCTTGGCGCGGCGGAGGCGGCCGTGATGGGGTGTACCCACGCTATGGGGCGTAGCCGCCAGCAGCACATCCGCGATGATGTCAGTCAGGCGGATGATCTCGGCCTCTTTCAAGCCATGCTGGGTCGGCCAGGATGACCCCATGCGGATGCCGGAGGGGTCGGCCGCGCTCTTGTCGCCGGGGATGGCGTTGCGGTTGACAACGACTCCGACTAGGTCCAGGATGCGCGCAGCCTGGTCACCGCTCAGGGAGGTGCCATCCGGCCCTTTGACAGTAGCGCAGTCCAGATTAAGCATGTGCGAGTTCGTCCCGCCATAAGGGATGCGGAAGCCGCGCCCTTTGAAACGTTCTGACATAGCCAGGGCGTTCTTGAGGGTTTGTCGCTGGAGTCTTTCGAACTCCTTGGTCTTGGCGATCTTGAAGGTCAACGCCAGCGCGGCGAAAATGTGCACGTGCGGGCCGCCTTGTTCGCCGGGGAAGACGGCCTTGTCAATCTTCTTAGCCAAGGCTGGGTCAGTGGTCAGGATGATGGCGCCGCGCGGCCCATCGAGGGTCTTGTGCGTGGTCGAGGTGATGACGTGGGCGTAACCGATGGGAGAGGGGACGACGCCGGCTGCCACCAATCCGCCGATGTGGGAAATGTCCGCCAGAAGGTAGGCGCTGGCTGCGTCCGCGATCTGGCGGAACTTCTTCCAGTTGGGAATCCAGGGGTAAGAGGAATAACCGGCGATAATCATCTTGGGTTTATGCTCTTTGGCCAGGGCCATGACAGCCTCGTAATCAATCTGCTCGGTTTCGGGGTCTACCGTGTAATGGATGATCTTGTAGAATTTGCCAGAGCGATTGACCGACGAACCGTGCGTCAGGTGGCCGCCGTGCAGCAGATTCATGCCCATCACCGTGTCGCCTGGATTGACCAGGGCAGTATAGACGGCGTTGTTGGCCGGCGCGCCGGAAAGCGCCTGCACGTTGACGTAGATTTGGTCCGCGCTGACGCCATTTGCAGCGAAGGCCTGCGCGCAACGGCGGCGGGCCAGAGCCTCGGCGATATCGGCGTACTCGACGCCTTTGTAGTAGCGCGGGTCGGAGTAGCGGCGGTAATGCGCCAGTCGCACCGGGTAATCGAGGATCTCCTCCTCGGTCATCCAGCGCGTCTCCTCATCTGGATAGCCTTCGGCGTAGACGTTCTGGAAAGCGGAGGCCATGGCCTCTCGCACGGCCAACGGCGCACGGCTTTCGCTGGGGATGAGAATCAATTTACGGTACTGCCGTTCAATCTCCAGTTGGGTTAGTTCGTAAACAGCGGGGTCGAGGTCGGCGAGGCCGCCGCGAAAGAGGAAGTCGGACATTTTTGTCTCCTGATTGGGTGGTCATCCGTGTAGGGAACGGCGGCTGCCGTTCCCTACATGGAATTGGTAATTACGTGATGTCTTTCAGATAATCTGTGCTTGTCTTTACCGGTATTCCGAACATGGGATTC
>CAYZIQ010000086.1:7823-12701 GCA_964478375.1 uncultured Chloroflexus sp.
GAAAACATCCAACAGGCTATGCCAAGCTGATTCGACTGCCCGTTTTGCCTCGGCTTCCTCGAATAGGAATTCTCTGTCACGCGAACATAATGTGACGAAATAAGCGCTTGGCGAAGAATAATCATAATCAGGCAATCGCAAGGTTTTACGATTCCGTACAGGATCAAAGGAGGTCATTACCGGCTATTATAAACGCGTGTAGGGATGGACGGCTGCCCATCCCTACACCTGCCCTGGTGGGCGCAAAGGGACTCGAACCCCTGACCTTCTCTGTGTAAGAGAGACGCTCTGACCAACTGAGCTATGCGCCCGTGGGACAAAATGTCATTTTGTTTTAATAAAATTATACCGTCTAAGGTTGCATGTTGGAAGGTTGCAGGTTAAACTTATTTCTGTATCTTTCATCCTTTACTCTCAACTCACAACCGGAGTACCCATGCGCATCGTCCGTTGTCAAATCAAGAACGAAGTCCCGCGTTACGGCTGGATTTTGGAAAACAAGGTCGGCGCCATCGAGGGCGATATCTACGGCGAGTACCGCCGCCTCGAAGCCGATACGCCTCTGGCCGAGGTGAATTTGCTCGCCCCAGCCCAACCCTCGAAGATCATCTGCGTTGGGCGGAATTATGCCGAACATGCTAAAGAGCACGGCGCTGAGGTGCCGCAAATGCCACTGATTTTCATGAAGCCGCCCTCGGCGGTCATCGGGCCTGGCGAGAAGATACTCCTCCCGCCGCAATCGCGGCAAGTGGAGCACGAGGCGGAGCTGGTGGTGGTCATTGGCAAGCGCTGCCGCAATGTCACTGCCGAGGAAGCTCAGGATTACATTCTGGGCTATACCGTCGGTAACGATGTGACTGCCCGCGACCTGCAAAAGACCGATGGTCAGTGGACGCGTTCCAAGGGCTTCGATACGTTCTGCCCTTTCGGGCCGTGGGTGGATACCGAATTCGATCCCTCCGACGCGCTCATCACCTGCAAGGTCAACGGCCAGCCGCGCCAGATGGCCTCTACGCGCGACATGGTCTTCAACGTAGGCAAACTTGTGGCCTTCATCTCCTCGGTGATGACGCTCGAGCCGAGTGACCTGATCTTCACCGGCACCCCGGCCGGGGTCGGCCCGTTGAAATCGGGCGATGTGGTCGAGGTCGAGATCGAAGGCCTGGGCAAACTCAGCAACCTGGTCGCGGCACAATCCTGAAACAGTTACCTGGCAAGGCAAAATATTGATCTCAATGAACAGGAAAACCAGTCTTCCCCTTGTTCTCGTGTGTCTTTCACCCTCAGGGTAACTCTGGCTTGTAGTTGTTCGCGCACCACCGCCTCGCCTATTCTTTCCACATCGTCTTCCTCGGTCGTGGAATTTGATCCTGCCAAACTCAATACTGCCGAGAAAAACGCAGTCTAGAAAATTTACGTTAACCCCTGCTTTTTACGACAATTTTACAAGCCGGTAACGAACGCTTCATCCCGCCGCCATATAATGAAAAATGGAGGTGCTTATGATGAAACGTTCGATCCTTTTGCTCCTGAGTCTTTCTTTGATGGCGACAGCTTGTACTCGCTTCAAGAAGGTCATTGCGCCATCACCGGCCGCGCCTGCCACTGCCAGTGCTCCGACGTCCGCTGCGCCTTCGCTGACCGGGGCCGCCACTCAGGCACCTACGGTCAACCCCACGCCGGATTTCTCGGCGATGACCTTCGTTGAAAAGAACAACCTGTACCTGCAACTGCTGGCCGACCGGCAGGCCGAAGGCGCGGTTACGACCACCGCCGAGGAAACTTATGCCCGATCACTAGAGGCGGCGCTGGAAGGAAATGCAACCCTGGCCGACCAGTATTTGGAACAGGCCATTCTCTTGCTATGGAAATAGCAGAAAGGAAAAAAAACATGAACACCAAACGACTTTCCCTTGTCTTTTCCATCGCGGCAGTCATTGCCCTGCTCGGCGCAACTGCCTTTGCTCCGCAGACCGCGCTGGCCGCTTCGGGCGGCGGCACCGGCTCCTTGACCGCCTCCGGCGACGGCCTAGCCGGGCTGCGCGGCAATGGCACCGTCAACATCTCCGGCAATGGAATCCTATGGATTCGTGACCGTGCTGGGGATGCCCTGATTCAAGTGAGCGGCAATGGCCGGCGCGCCGAGTTGCCCAGCGGCTGGATCCGTTACGTCGGCTTCCAGGGCAGCGCGGAGGTGAGCGGCAGCAATATCACCGTGGCGCTCTCCGGTTACGATATTCACCTCGAAGCCAGCGGCACGGGCAAGTTCGTCCTGCGCGGCAACGGGACGTATCAGGTGAACGGATTGTCCGGCTCGTGGACGGAAGGTCCGGTCATTCATTCACTGCCTTAGAAACACGGACTTCCGCAGTCCTCTAGACTTCGGGAGTCCGGTCTATGGTTGTGATGATCGTCCGCTTTGCGCCTGCGGACTTCAGCGCCTCGGCCACCGCCGGGGCGTTTTTCCTTTCGACGAGTGCGATCATGTTCCCGCCGCGGCCTCCGCCGCTCATCTTCGCCCCGAGCGCCCCGGACCGGCGGCCTGCTTCCACCAGCCGGTCCAGTTCGGCGCTGGAGACGGTCAACTGCTGGAGCAGCGCGTGATTGGCATCCATCAGCGGAGCCAGCACCCGCCATTCGCCGCTTTCGATTTTCTCTTTCGCGCTCCTCGCAATCTCACCGATCTCATCGAAGACCTTTTCCCAACGCGGCCTGTCCACTTCCCAGAGTTTGCGCACATCACCCACGGATTCCTTCGTCGGCGCGGGGATGCCGGTGTCGCCGATGACGATGGTGAACGGTTTGCCCACCCGGAAGGTTTCAATCGGCTGGCCTTTGACAAAATAGACTGGCTTGGCATACGTGATGACGGTGTTGTCTATCCCCGAAGGCGTGCCGTGATGAAGTTTTTCCACCTCGAAAGCGAGAGTGGAGATTTGGTCATTGGTTAACGGGGAATGGAGAAAGGATGATAATGCCCGGATGGTTGCGACAGAGACCGCCGCGCCGGAGCCGAGTCCCGCGGCGACAGGGATGGTGGAGGTGACGCGGATGGTGACCCCCTTCCGTCTCCCCCCATTTGCGAAGCAAATGGGGGGAGTGCCCCGAAGGGGCGTGGGGGGCAGCGCCGCGAACACGCTCCTGATAACGGCAGCCAGCGGATGGTCCGGAGCGAGGCGGGAAAGCTCGGAGGCAAGGCCAATGTCCGGAGCCTCGACCCAGATGCCGGGGCGGGTCGTTCCGGCTACTGTTGCTGTCGCTTGAACCTGTGTCACTGGAACAGCCAGCGCCGGGCGTCCGTACACGACGGCATGTTCGCCAAACAGGATGACTTTTCCGGGAGCAGAGGAAGTATTCATAGGGTGGGACAAATTGGTCGCGCAGCATCCTGAGAAGAGCAATTTGTCCTACGATAAATAGAAAACGGCCAGGACTGCCAGCCCCCACAGAAAGATGGCAATTTGCAACGGTCGGTCGGAGAGCAGCACTTCCTCCGGCGCGCCGCCGCTGTGCTTGACTTGAATGAGATAGAGGTAGCGGAAGACGCCATAGACCACGAACGGGATGGTCAGCATCAGGGTGTGGCTGGTGGGCGCTTCTGGACGGAAGAAAGTGTACAGGCTGTAGGCGACGATAGTCGTGCCAGAGACGATGGTGATAAGTTGGTCAAGCAGGGTCAGGGTGTAGCCTTCCAGGACTTTGCGGTGATTGCTGGCATCTTCGGCCAGTAGGGCCAGCTCGGCGCGGCGTTTGCCGAAGCCGAGATAGAGCGCCAGCAAGGTCATGACGACGTACATCCAGGGTGAGAAGCGCTCCACCGTGATGAGTGTCGTCCCGGCGTGGACGCGCAAGACGAAACCGGCAGCCAGCACTAGCACATCCAGGATAGGGATGTGCTTGAGCCATTTGGAGTAGGCCAGGATCATGGCAAAATAAACCAGCAGTACCAAGTCGAATTGCCAGGCCAGCCAATAACCCAGCGCGAGAGTCACGAGGGTCAGGATCGAACCGGCGGCAATGGCCACCGGAATAGATAATTTTCCCGATGCAAGAGGGCGGTCACGCTTCACCGGATGCTGACGGTCGGCTTCCAGGTCGAACAGGTCGTTGAAGATATACACCGCGCTGGAAATGAGGCAGAAGAGGCCAAACCCGGCCAGCGTGCGCAGGAAATCGGGCAGGTGGAAGAGTTTGCCGTCGAACACCAGAGCGGCGAAGATGAAGGTGTTCTTCGTCCAGTGGCGCGGGCGCATGGTGTTGAGCAGGGCGGTCAGCATGGGTTTATTTTACCCCGTGTGGGCAAAACGTAAAGCGCAAAACGTAATAGAATTGGAACATGGCGAAGGTTCGCTTGGATGTATTACTGGTGGAACGCAGATTGGCCGAAACGCGCGCCAAAGCCCAGGCGTTGATCATGGCCGGACAGGTGCGCGTGGACGGGGAGGTAGAGACCAAGCCTTCCGCGCAAATCCTGCCCGATGCGCGGCTGGACCTGGATACTGGTCCGCGCTTCGTCTCGCGCGGCGGCGACAAGCTGGATGCCGCGCTGACAGCCTTTGGCGTGGACGTGCGCGGCCGCGTTTGCGCGGATGTGGGCGCCTCGACCGGTGGATTTACCGATTGCCTGCTCCAGCACGGCGCGGCGAAGGTCTACGCCATAGACGTGGGCAAGGGCCTCCTGCATTGGAAACTCCGCACTGATCCGCGTGTGGTGGTGATGGAGGAGACGAATGCCCGTTTTGTTGAGTCTCTGCCGGAGCCGGTGAGTCTGGTGACGATTGACGCGTCGTTTATTTCGCTGAAGATTCTGTTGCCGGTGGTGAAGAGGTGGTTTGCCCTGCCCTTGCCCCCCTCCTCCGGCTCCTCCCCCCATTTTGA
>CAYZIQ010000087.1:0-12614 GCA_964478375.1 uncultured Chloroflexus sp.
TGCATGGTCTTTTCGAGGTCTGGTTTGAATTCAAGCATTTTGATAAAGTATCTCTACTTATATTTTCAACACCACCAGCCTGTTGCGGCTGGCGGTGATTGAATTATAAACTTTTATCGCAGGTGATCAGCCTGCCCTGATGAACTCCATAAACCGCACAGTCAAATCGGTCACCGCGTCCAACTCGCAGTCGAGAGTGATCGCATGAGAGGATTGTTCCATCCAATGAAGTTCCTTCACGCGTGAAGAAACTCCCTGTAGAATTATCTCACCGGAAGACGGATGGACGGTTGTATCTTTACGCCCTTGAAAGATAATGACGGGCTGATTTACCTGCGACATGCGTTTACGCGTTACATCCTGCAGACGCAACAGTTGAATCGCGCCTTTGAGCGGCAGGCCGGGATAACCCTGCCATTTGTCGGATGCGTCCAACGAGGCGCGTCCCACTTCGGGCAGGAAGAGCGAACCGACGTACAGTTTGATTTTGTCCAGCGCGCTGAGGGTCAGGCGGATGGCCGGAGCGTAGAGCAATACTCCCATCACCTCGGGATGGGCGCTGGCAAGGTATAAGGCCAGCACTCCGCCCATTGACTCACCGCCGACAAAAACCTTGTCGCAGCGCGACGACAATGTTGCATAGACTTTTTCGACATCGTTCACCCAGTCGCGCCAGGTGACGCGGTTCAGGTCGGCAGGATTTGTCCCATGCCCGGCGAGCAAAGGCGCGGCGACGGTATATCCTTTTTTATGCAGGCGCTCCGCAAGCAGGCGAACCTCGACCGTGGTGGCAGTATAGCCATGGGAAAGCAACACGCCGATCGGTCCCGCGTCCCACAGGAAGGGTCCGCCTTCGATGTGCGGATTATGAAGGGCGGGGTTCGTCATGCCTAACCCTTGACCCCGCTGCTCGCCACGCTTTCCACGAAGAAACGCTGTCCGAGGATAAAGACGATCAGCGGCGGGAGGATGGCGATGGCCGCGCCCGCCAGGATCAGGTTGGGCGTGTCGGAGGCGCGCCCCCGCAAAACGTTGAGTGCCAGGGTCAGAACATGGTTCTTTTCATTGCCCACGTTGATGACCACCAGCGGCCAGATGAAGGAGTTCCAGGCATACAGGAAGGTGAATGTACCCTGCGTGGCCAACGCCGGGACGCTGGCAGGAATTAGGATTTTGGATAGAATCTGCAGGCGGGAGGCGCCGTCTATGAGGGCGGCCTCCTCGATCTCCTTCGGGAAGGTGATGAAATGTTGGCGCATCAGGAAGGTGCCATAGGCGGTGAAGATCCATGGGATGATTAGAGAAGCCAGGCGGTCCGTCCAACCGATCAGCACCATCAATTGGTAGAGCGGAACGATGAGCATCACAAAGGGGATCATGATGGTGCCAAGGTAGAACACAAACACAGCATCGCGGCCCGGGAATTTCAAGCGAGCGAAGGCATAGCCTCCGATGATGGAGGTGGCGAGTTGTCCTAAAACCACCAGGATGGTCACCAGCGCGGTGTTGGTGAGAGCGCGGTCGAGGCCACGCAGGGCGATGACCTCACTGTAGTTTTCGGGATGCCAGGTGATGTTCTCCACAGGCCGGCTTAAGCGCACGTTCTGCGTTACTTTGATCTCCTGGTTTTGCGGGTCCACGAACTCGCCGACAGTGGTCTGGCTGACGAGGAACATGGAAACCATCTGACCGTCCACGGTGACATCGAAGAGTTTTTTCTCCTCGCCATTTATCGTGACCGTCCGCTGGTTCATCGCGCCACCCGTGGGGCTGACCTCCGTGAGACGGCGCTCGTAGGTGGTTTGCGGATCATCCGGTGAAGCATACACCCCAACCTTGATATTGCTCCTGACAAGGGCAAATTTCCGCTGGCTGCCTTCGTAGTCCACGTAGTAGAGGGGAAGCGGTTTGTCGAAGCCATCCATTTCCACTGTAACAGGGTCGCGTGGCAACATGCGCGGTGGGTAGTGGAAAGTGTCGGCTGGTAGTTTCAAGGAAGTAGAGAGCATGTAGAAGAACGGGAAGAGCATAACCACCGCGAAAAAGGTCAGGACGATGTAAATGAACAGGTTGCCGAGAAACCGGGTCAGGCGGTAGGATTTCAGTTTCATGATTCTGCCTCCGTCATGCCTCGTAGATGCTGGAACGGCGCTGGCGCTGGAATTGGATGAGCGTCAACCCGAAGATGACGATAAACAACACCCAGGCAATGGCTGAGGCGTATCCTTGCTTAAAATTAATGAACCCGCTGCGGTAGAGATACAAAACCAGCGTGATGGTGGAGTTGTTCGGTCCTTCGGCCGGGTTCATCAGGATGAAAACCTGCTCGAAGACCTGCATGGCCTGGATAGTGGTGGTGGACACCACATAGAAAGTGGAGGGGGCCAGCATGGGGAGGGTGATGCGCCAGAATTTGGCCCACGGCCCCGCCCCATCCACGGTGGCGGCCTCGTACAGTTCGCCGGGAATGTTCTGCAATCCCGCCAGGAAGAGAACGGTGTTGAAGCCCATCGTCTGCCAGGCAGCGATGACGATGACGGACATCAGGGCGGTTCTTTCATCCGAGACCCAGCGGATCTTTGGGTCTATCAACCCGGCGTGGAAGAGGTTGTTCAACCCGTCCACGCTGAGGGTGATAAAGTAGTTGATATAACCGATGGTGGCGTTGTACAGCCACTGCCAGACCAGCGAGATGCCCACAATGGCGGCAATGCTGGGTATGAAGTAGACGGCACGGAAGAACTTCATGCCGGGCAGTTTGCTGTTGAGGATGTTGGCAAGCAACAGGGCGGGGATCACGCTCAGGGGTACGGCAAACAGCGCGTAGGTCAGGGTGTTGCGAAGCGCCAGCCAGAAGAATTTATCTGCGGCGGCGAACAGGAGTCCCCAATTCCCGATCCTGAGTCGTCCCACTTCATCGTAGATTTTAATATCCACCACATCCCGGGCGAGTTGGTCGGGAGAGGAGAGCGGGGCGAAGCGGACATTCAGAATCTTGGCGTAATTGTCGAACCCGACCCAATCGGGAGGGTTGAAAGCGTCGGAGTTGGTGAAGGAAAAATAAAAGGAAAGCAGCAGAGGCCCGGCAAAGAAAATCATGAAGCCGAGAAGATTGGGTGAAAGGAAGAGCCAGCCATTGAGCAATTGCTCGTGATGGACCCTGGCTTGGAGCGCGTTGGCGGTCTTTTCACGCCACATCGCCCAGATGGCAAGGCCAAAAAGAACCGTTCCGGCAAACGCCAGCAAGCCGGTCGGTTGGGCGATTTTCGCGGCAAAGCCCAGGATGCCGTTGACTGCGTTCACTTTCCAAAGGAATAGAACCAGCCCGGCCAGAATGATGTAACGACTAACCTGACGCAGGCGTTTTTCCAGCACGGGTTGTTTGGAGAAACGATCGCCGAATGCGCCAAGCAGGTAACCGCCGAAAGCCAACCCAAGGTAAGGGACGCCTCCCCCGAATACATCCGCAAGACCGTCAATGCCGGTGAAGACTTCGCCGGTATTCAGGAGGGTCACAAAACAGGCAACAAAAGACAGGTAATCCAGCACAAGCGAGAGGAGACGGCCGCGATGATTGCGACGCGGGATGTCGAAGGCCGCCATTCCGCTGAGGATGGACGCGATTCCCAGCAGCACCGTCAGCAGGATCTTTTGCCAGAGGGGAATGGCGGGCAGAAGCCCCATCCACGAGCCAACCACGCCAACCGCGGCAAGAACGGCAAACAGGATGCGCCAGATGATGATGCCGCGCAGAATGAATAAGGTTTTGGAGTCCGCTTGTACGGGGTTGCTCATGGCCGATACCTCCGGGGAATTGGGTGGATAAGAAAGCGGGGGCAGGTTGGAACCTGCCCCCGCCAAATATCGCGCTTACGGATTGAAAACCTTGTCGGCTTGCTCGCAGATCGTGGCGCCGAATTCTTCCACGGTCATGCTGCCGGTCAGGACTGCCTGGATGGCCGGGCCCATGATCTTGTCAAACTCGGGCCAGGAACCAGCCCACAGGGGGCCTTCCGTGGCGGGATTGTCGGACAGGCCGTTCAGGAAGGCCTGGTTGTTGAGCGGCGGGGTGAAGGTCAGGAAAGCGTCGAAGGCTTCCTGGCTGACGCGGCTGGGGATGTTGGCGCCCAATGCCGCGACCTTGCCCTGCGTCTGGGCGGTGGTGAGAGCCTGGACGAGTTTCCAAGCCTCTTCAGGATGCTCGGTCTTGGCGTTGATCACATACGCGCCCCAGAAGAGCCAGTTGCCCATGGAGCCTTTCGGGCCCTTGGGAAGTTCCACCACGTCCCAATTGAAGGTCACGGTGCGGACGCCCGGGGTAGCCCAGCGGCCGTTCTGGAACATCGCCACCTTGCCGGCGCGGAACGGGGGTTCGGGGTCTTCGCCGTAGGGCGTGGCGACATCGAATTCCTGGTACAGGGAGCGCTGGAATTCCAGGCCTTGCAGAGACTCAGGGGTGCTAAGGGCGCAGGCTTTGCGGTCGGGGGTGAAGAAACCGCCACCAGAGGCATTCAACCAAACGCCGTAGGGACCCCACCAGGCGCTGGCGCCGTAGCCGTAGATGTCAGAGCCGAGGGCGCGGGTTTTCTGGGCAACATCCAGGAACGCGTCCCAGTCCCATTTGCCTTCCTTGGCCAGTTCGCGCGGGTCGGGAGCGCCGGCTTCATCGATCAAGTCCAGGTTCAGGTACAACGCGAAGGTGGACACATCGCGGGGCAGACCCCACAGGGCGCCCGAGTCGGCGCCGGTCGCATTCGTTTTCGGGTTGTAAGTCAGATGGTACATCGGGCCGGGATAGAAGTCGGCCGCGTTATAACTCTCGGTTGCGGAGGCCAGGTTGGCGAAGTTCAGGATTAAGCCGCGATTGGCGAAATCGGCCACATCGGTGCCGGGGATCCAGAATACGTCCGGAGCAGTCCCAGCGGCTACCTCGGCGCGCAACTGCTCCTGATAGTTGGCGCCTTCAGTGCCTCCAGGTTCGTAAGTGAGGGTGATGCCTTCCAGCTCAGCGTCGAGTTCGGTGCTGATCTGGCTGTAGACATTGATCTCCTCCTGGTTGTCGGGGCGGGTGCGCCAGCGCAGGGCTACATCGGCCGCGGGGGCTTCGGTGACGACCGGAGCTTCGGTGACGACCGGAGCTTCGGTGACGACCGGAGCTTCGGTCGCGACGGGAGGCTTGGGTGAGCCGCAGGCGGCCAGCGCAACAGAGGCCACTACAAAGAGGGAAATTGCCTTGAACAGATTGTGCTTCATTTTCTTTTTTCTCCTGAAATGGTTGAAATGGATTATTTTGGAAAGGCTTCTTAGGATGGTTCGTGGTTATGCGGGTAAGTCACCTCCTTGATGAAGGGTTGTGGATTGCCGGAGGATCAATTGCGCACTTAATTTCAACTGACGCCGCGCTTGCTTCTCCCTTTGCATAATGTCCAGCAACATGCAGGTGGCCTCCAGGCCGATGCGCGGCATATCCTGGCGCATGGTGGTCAACGGGGGATCGAAGTAGGAGGCCAGCGGCATGTCGTCCACGCCGATGACTGCCAATTGAGAAGGTACTTTTATATTGGCAACCCTGGCTGCGCGCAAAACGCCCAGCGCCATGCGGTCATTCTGGGCAAACACAGCAGTTGGAACATGTCCCCGTTTAACAAACAAAAGCAAGGCTTCCTGTCCCGAGGTGGCTGACCAGTCGCCTTCGATGATCATCGATTCGTCCACAAGAACCCCTGCTTCCTCAAGCGCGCTTAGATATCCCTTGACGCGATCCTGGGAACAATCCTCCTCCATGGGGCCGGTTACCATGGCAATCCTCGTATGACCCAGAGAGAGCAAATGCTTTGCCGCCTCGTAGGCAACTCTCTCGTCATCCAAACACACGGATGAAATCATCCCATCACGTGAGAGCGAGCCGACGAATACCACCGGGAAATTCTGTGGAATGTGTTCGAAGCGTTCATCAATGTAAGGATTGATGATGATCAGCCCGTCCACACGACGGTGGCTAACAAGCTCATCAATCAACCCACGGAACGCTCCCGCATCGACCGCAGAAGACGACAGCATAAAGAAGCCATGACGACGCGCCTCGGCTTCAGCGCCCTCGATGACACTGGCAAACGTATAGTCTGTCAGGTTGGGGGATATACAAGCCAGGGTGTGAGTCTGGCCACGCGCCATGGAACGGGCGATCGCACTCGGATGATAGCCCAATTTTTTGATCACTTCTTCCACCAAGGCACGGGTTTCGGGGAGTACATCCTCTCTCCCGTTGATGACACGCGAAACTGTTTGGTGTGATACACCAGCTTGTCGAGCTACATCACGTATGGTGGGGTGGGAAGTAGGCATAATATGACAGGTTTGATATAATGTTACCGGTCACATGACCGGTAACATTATTTTACAAAACCACTGTTACTTTGTCAATTATGACATTTGACTTAAATCCAGCATGAAAGTGTCTATGTTTACAACACCTCACCGTCGCTTCAACCCGCTTACAGGAGAATGGGTGCTGGTTTCCCCTCACCGTGCCAAACGCCCCTGGCTGGGACAGGTGGAAAAACTCTCACCCGAAGTTCTGCCGGCTTACGATCCAACCTGTTATTTGTGTCCGCATAATGCACGAGCGGGTGGGATCTTCAACCCTGATTACACCGGGACCTATGCCTTCGAAAACGACTTTGCAGCACTTCTTAACGATGGGGTGGATGGGGAAACTGCTCCCTCTCACCCGCTGCTGGTCTCCGTTCCCGAGAGGGGCCATTGCCTCGTGGTTTGTTATTCCCCCCGCCACGACCTGACCCTGCCCGAGTTGGATCGCGCCTCGATAGAGAGCGTGATCGCGACCTGGGCGCGACATTCGGATGATCTCGCGCGGGAAGATTACATTCACTATGTCCAGGTTTTCGAGAACAAAGGGGCTATGATGGGATGCTCCAATCCGCACCCGCACAGCCAAATCTGGGCACAATCCCAGCTTCCCAATGAAATTAGCAAGGAATTGACCACCCAAATGGAATACCACCGGGAGAACAACCATCCCCTCCTGGCGAAGTACGTTCAGGAAGAACACAAACGGAAAGAGCGTATCCTTTTTGCCAACGATCACTTCACAGCGCTGGTCCCGTTTTGGGCGGTATGGCCTTTTGAAGTACTGGTGACCTCCCACCATCCCTGCGGGTCGCTGGCCGAATTATCCCCCGACAAGGTTTCCGCGCTGGCGGAGGTCTTCCAACAAGTCACCACCCGCTACGATAACCTGTTCGAAATTTCCTTCCCATACTCGATGGGATTTCACCAGGCTCCCGCCGATGGACAGCCTCATCCCGAATGGGTGTTGCACGCCCATTTCTATCCACCCCTGCTGCGGTCGGCAACCGTCCGCAAGTTCATGGTTGGGTATGAGATGCTCGGTATGCCGCAGCGTGACATCACACCTGAAGCCGCCGCGGAACGGCTTAGACTGTCATCAGCTCGCCACTACAAAGGTGATGCTTGCCGCACTGAGCAGCGCATCACTCGTTCATGATGTCGGGTTCATTAACCGAGCCGACATCGGTTCATTTACAGGTAGGGTCAATAAAGGGTAGATTCAACTCAATGAGATCACCTTAACCATCCGGGTAACTGCCGGAGCATGGCCTGTCTTTCTCCTACCACCAATGGACGGATCTCGGTATCGTATTTATCCGTATCCCGATTCTCGACAATCGCTAAGACGGCATCTTTTGTTGCCAGGAGATTATGCCAGGTGCCCTTCGTCACATTATATATATATCCCGGTTTCAACACAACCACTTTGAGAGGCTGGCATTCTCTTACCAGATATAAAGCCGCCATACCCTTTAATAATATAAAAACCTCATCCGTCTGAATGTGTCTTTCAATTTCGATGGCTTTATCGATTTCCATGCCAGGTTCGTGGTTTAATAATGCCACCATCCAGCCATCGCTGTATACCAATGGCATGTAGCCCATCCCGTTATAAACGTATTCCTCAAGTCCTTGAATCAAGGAGAACTCCTTTTACCATATTTTTCCGGGATTAGAATAACAAACCTGGTGCTGCAGCCATGGCATTGTCGCCTTCAGCCGGGTTCATCGATTTCCCTGCTGAATTATTGCGTTAGCAGATCCGTTGCATATTGCTGGATCTTTTGTATGGCGGCAACCACGAGTCGCATATCCTCCGGGCTGCCCAACAGGACAGGCTGGGGCAGCCATACAGTCTCCCACGCTGCCCGGTTGGTGTTCGGGTATTTCGCCTGCATGAAGGTGAACTCCTCCCCGGCCTGCCTGTCCGCAAGACGCTTCCGGTATTCTCCGCTTTGAAAAACCGCCAGGTCATGCAGTGGCGGATAGCTGGCCTGGGTGGGAACTCCTTCAGCGTTCAAAGCCTGGATGAAGCGCGTTATCGGAACGCCATTAAAGGTGGATGGATCATAATGGAATATATAAGCATAGTGACCGTTGCAGGTGCAACGTGTATCCTGCTTTTGAGGGGTAATTCCTTGGATCCCGGGCAACTCACGATCCAGTAGATTTGCATTTCTGCTGCGGACCGATCGGAATTCATCCGCCCGGTCCAGCTGGCAGCGTAAAACCGCTCCCTGCCATTCACTCAGGCGATAGTTGGAACCATAGATAAAATGGGAATAAAACCACTCGCCTGGCATCCGGCCGCAATCGTGGATTGAACGTGCAACCCGTTCCAATTCGAATGAATTGGTAAGGATCATGCCTCCTTCTCCGGCGGTCATCAGCTTGCTGGCTTGGAAGCTGAAGGTACCCAGATTGCCAAGGGAACCAATTTTGTATCCTTTCCATTCTGTGCCATGGGCATGGGCGCTATCCTCGATGAGGAATAAATTGTGTTTCCGGCAAATCTCTTGGAGCGCATCCAGGTCAGCCGGATGTCCACCCATGTGGACCGCGATGATGGCCTTCGTATGCGGGGTGATCGCTGCTTCAGCCAGCTCTGGATCGATGCAATAAGTATCAGGGGTGCAATCCACAAGCACCGGCATGGCTCCCGCAGTCAACACCGCGCTGGCTGTGGCGATGAAAGTAAAGTCGGGAACGATCACCTCGTCCCCGGGACGAATACCCAGGGCAGCGATGCCAACCTCCAGGGCGGCGGTACCGTTTGTCACGGCGATTCCATATTGTGCCTGGTGATAGCTGGCAAATGCCTGTTCTAACGCCAGCACTTGAGAGCCTGGGGTCCGCCACCATATCCGGCTTTCCAATACCTCTAAAAGCGCTTGTTTCTCTTTTTCATCATAGTAAGGCCAGGCAGGGGTCGGAGTATCCTTCGCAGGCTTTCCACCCAGTAAGGCAAGTTTTTCTGTCATGTTTATCTCCTGTTTTTATCTACCTTGATCATGCATTGACTTGCAATAGATCCCACAATTGTTTGCGCATCTGTTGAAATTCCAGGCTGGTTTTCAGGATGAGATCGCGCGGGTGTTTGAAAGGAACATCCAGAATCGTTTGGATGCCATTGGGTGCCCGGCTCATAACCACGATCCGGGTTCCCAACACCAAAGCTTCCTCCAAATCGTGTGTGACAAAAGCCACCGTTTTTCGCTCGGTATTCCAGATTCTTAATAGCTCAATTTGTAATTTTTCCCTTGTCATTGCATCCAACGCCCCGAACGGCTCATCCATCAGTAAGATCTCAGGACTGTTGGCAAATGCACGCGCCACATCCACCCGTTTTTTCATGCCCCCGGAAAGTTGCCGGGGGAGCGAATCTTCAAAACCCTGCAAACCCACCATCCGGATATAATTTTCCGAAACCTGGCGGCATTGATCCACAGACATGCCGCGCAAGGCTGGTCCGAATTCGATATTTTTCCGGACGGTCAACCAGGGGAAAACCGAGTCCGGCTGGAAGACCATGCCGACCTTGGGATTGGGAGCAACCACGGGCTCTCCCTCGATCAGGATTCTCCCTGCGCTTGGTTGTTCGAGGCAGGCGATCAAATATAATAATGTGGATTTTCCACAACCCGAGGGGCCAACGATACAAATGAACTCCTCTTCATGGATCGAGAGAGTAACCTGATCCACAGCTACAACGGTGTTCCCCCTCCCGATATCAAAAACCTTGCTTACATTCTCGATGCGGATGATCTCGTTCTTTGCCATCTGCAACCTTCTCTTAAAGCTTGTGGTTTTTTCCCTGCATTGTTCGACGCACGAGCTCGAGTCGTTCCAGAGGAATATCCCATAGATCCCAGGAAATGGATAAACCCGCCACGTCCGCCCGCCTGACCGCCTCCAGGTCTGCCAGGATCTGAATATCGTTTAACTCTGCCACACCTTCTATCTGCACGAGTTCAACCCCTGCGAGGATGGGGGCGGACGTAGCCCGTAAACCATGCCGCAGCTCCGTCTCAAGTGCGCTGGAAGAAATACCCCTTCCTTTCAGCAGTTGAAGATTTTCTGGCAATTCAAGGTCGAGAGCCTTCCCAATGGCATGAATGATGTCGGAGAGTTTCAAACCTCCGCCGGCGGATAAGAAATCGATAAAACCTGATAATTCAAAAGGGATCCCTGCAGGTCCAAGGGTGTGGGCATAGCTCATTACCTTGATCCAATCCGCGTAAATACCCAACTTCCCAAGGTCCTGTCCAACCATCCTCGTCAGGCCGGGAGAAAAACAGTCCAGCCCAATTTCCATTCCTGCCTCATGCAGCGGTTCATATATCCGGGCAATAAAACCGGTCAGGCAGGCTTGTCGAAAATCAAGGAACGCGTTCAACTGCGCTGCAATTTTCGGCTCGATTTCCGTCGTGTTCCCTCCGAGAAGACTTATGACGAGCGCCAGGCGTCCATCCGGCGTTCCTGCGATCTTCAAGATCGCCTGACGAACAAGATCAAGGTCGAATCCCTGAGCTGCTGCCAGCCTGCAGCAGTGTTCGCAAAAGCAACCCAGGTCTTGAACGGGATTGTTGCTGGGCGAGGGAAAGCGTACCCTGTCCAGAAAAAATCCATCATACACAGATTCTTTTAGCAGAAAATCCACCCTCCTGCGAATTTCTTCCTGTGCGATGGGATTGTTCGGGCAGACGAAGGTAAATTCCGGCATTTCATTGTATCCCCGCACTTTACGCCCTCCCGCGCCAATCACCTGGCAGTCTGGATCCGGTTGGAATACCCCGTCCGCAGTCAGGAGGGGATGCCAGCGAAGGAGTCGTAGGCCAAGTTTCTCTGCCTCTTGCCGGCAGGCTTCAAACAACCCGACCGGTAGATGCCACCCGATCAACAAATGGGTGAACGGGAGGATTCTGGCTGCCATCCGCAGTTTTTCACGGACTGTCTCGATCTCGCGCCGCGGCAAGTCCGGGGAATCTTCGAGGTACTGGATGGTTATCATGATATTTTCCCATTGACGGAGAGGGGCGCAGGATGAAACCTGCGCCCCTGCGATTTACGCTTAAGGCTTGACGTGTGAATAGACTTCTTCTACCGGGAACATCGCATTCAAGTCCACACCGGTATAGTTGACGCCTTGAGATTTTTCATTGTAATTCTTGACAAAGTCCAGACGGGTCGGCCAGTAGTAGGGGCTTGTCTCAGTAAAGAACCAGGCTTTGACCTCGCTGTAGGTCGGATACAGAACAAGGTCTTTCAGGAAACGCTGACCATCCTCTACGGTCATGCCCGCCCCAGATTGCTCGTTGATCCAATCGATCATCATCGGGATGGCCTTGTCCGGGTTGGATTTGATGTAATCAACGGCTTTGTACCAGGCTTTAAGCAAACCATAGACGACCTGCTTGTGTTCCTGGTAGAAGGTGTTGGTGACATAAAGACCGGCTGTATCCATGGCTCCGCCACCCAATTGAACACCAGTCACCATGTTTACCATGCCCTCCTGCTCGAGCCGGAAGCGTTGGGGTAATCCATCGCTATAGAAATCGCCGGTTCCCTGCAGGAAAGCCGCCGCCCCTTCGACCGGATCCATATCAATGATCTTTAGATCGTTTTGGGTCAACCCGGCATAGCCGAGGCAGGTATCCAATACGGGGTAGAATGATGCGCCACCCGGCAGAATGATTGTCTTACCCTTGAGTTGGCCACAGGCGGCTGCAAGCGCCTCTGACTCTGTTTTGCCTTCAGATATGTATTGATCGAAGGTTTTTACCTGGTCGGGTCTGCCCATAACGGAGTATCCGGTAAACAGGCTGTGTACGGACACCATCATGACCGTCCCTTGGGCTTGTGGAGCAAGCAAGAGCAGGGGAGAATCAGCGCCGGCACCAGCATCGATGGACCCGCCAAGCATCGCCTCGATTTCAGGTTGCTCCACCTCGAACATGGTCGTCTCGAGTGTGATCCCTTGATCTTTCAGGTAGCCCATTTTTTCTGCCACAATCCACGGGCCGTAGTCCAGGTAAGGGAGGTTTCCGAACCGAACGGTGACATTTTGCTTTTGACCACAAGATGAGAGAGTTAAAGCCGCCACCAGGACAATCAATACGATTGACAGCAATCTTGATCTCATAGCAATCTCCTTTTTTGTTTGAATCGATGTGTCATTACTCAGGGAAGGAATATGTTATCTGTTGCAATATTCACCTCCTTACTGGATTAATGGCTTGATC
>CAYZIQ010000088.1:0-12429 GCA_964478375.1 uncultured Chloroflexus sp.
CCGCTCCAACCGAAGCGCCGACCGAAGTCGTAACCGAGGCCCCTCCGACGCCTGTCGAAATCGCATTCTGGGAGCAGGAAGGCGAAGACGTGGACGTCTTCATTGACCAGTTGATCTCGGAGTTCCAGACCCAATACCCCTACATCACGGTCACACGCACTCACTACGAGAACGAGGCACTACGCGATCAATTCCAGACCGCTTCTCTGGCTGGCGCTGCGCCGGAAGTTGTGCGCGTCCCGAACGACTTTGCCGGCCCCTTCAGCGTGCTGGATATCGTCGCTCCCATTGATCAACTGTTCGATCAAGCGTTCCTCGATCAGTTCTTCGCTGGCGCTCTCGGCCCGGCCGTCGTTGCTGGCACCCTATGGGGCGTCCCGGATAACTATGGCAACCACCTCATGCTGATCTACAACAAAGCCCTGATTGCCACTCCGCCCGCCACCTTCGAGGATCTGATCACGCAGGCCAAAGCGCTGACCACAGGTGATATCCAGGGCTTCGCCTACAACCTGAACGAACCCTTCTGGGGCGCTGGCTTCTACGGCGCGTTCGGCGGCTGGCCGCTGGATGAGAACGACAAGCCGCAGTTCAACAACCAGGCCTTCATTGACTACCTGACCTTCGTCGCCGGCCTCAAGACCGATGGCGTGGTTCCGCAGGAATGCGACTACAACTGCGCTGACACCCTCATGAAAGAGGGCAAGGCTGCCATGATCATCAACGGCGACTGGTCACTGGGTGACTACACCAAGGCTCTTGGCGACAACCTGGGCGTTGCTCCAGTGCCGCCGATCAACGGCAAGCCCTACACCGAAATGACCGCCGGCAAGTACTTCATGGTCTCCAAGGCTGTCCTCGACAATGCAGACAAGAAAGATGCTGTTGTCAAGTTCATCACCTTCATGACCTCCGCCGACGTTCAGAAGCGCTGGCTGGATCAATTCAAGCGGCTGCCCTCCAACAAGGTCGTCGCTCAAGATCCTTCCATCGCCAGCGATCCGATCCTGGCTGGCTCGATGGCTGCCCTGTCCAACGGTCGCGGTATGCCCGCTGCCGCTTCCATGCGCTGCGCATGGGATGCCTGGCGCCCGAACCTGGAAGGCGTCATGGCTGGCACGCTTACCCCGGCTGACGCGGCTGCGGCTGCCCAACAGGCTGCCGACGATTGCGTCGCTACCCTAAAGTAACCCGTTCAACCCTTGAGAGGGGGAGCAAATGCTCCCCCTCTATTTCTTTTCCAAGAATACCCTCTCGGATCGCACCTGCAATTTATTCCGCGGGAGGTTCTGACAATGGAAGTCCAATCTCCTTTCCGCAAGCACTTGCCTGCCATATTGTGGGTGGCCGCGCTGCTCGGCCTGTATTTCCTGCTCCAGGCGTTGATCGCGCCCTTCGTCGCAGGCATTTCGCTCAACCTGAAAACCGTCCTGGAAAGGTTGGGCGAGGTAGGAAAATTCCTGTTTGCCGTCCTCGGGGGGCTGGCCATACTGGAACTCTATTTCTACCAGATATTCTTCCGCCGGCCGCGCAACCTGGCAGCCAACATCGTTACGCGCTTTTTCCAGGGCGCTCTCGTGCTGATCGTCGTGATGATCATCGGTTATTTCTTCGAGCTGACCGACCTAGTGCGGTACGGGGAGGGGGTGCTCGGAAAATTCTTCCGCGCGCCTATCGCGTGGATGGCATCGCTGCAGGGCTTCCTGGTCAGCGCCAAGATCGCCGCTGAGAAGACCGCCTCATCGGTGGGAATGCTCGTCGTCGTAATCATCCTGCTGGCTATATTTGGCATCATCCAGGCATTGAGCGAAAGGAGAAACAGCAGGCTGGGACTCGCCTACCTGCTCATCCTGCCTGCCTTCGTTGGCATTCTTTTTCTGATCATCTACCCCTTCTTGTTCGAGATCCGCCTGGCATTCTCGAACGCCTCACTTGGCACACAAGCTACCAAAAATGCCTCTTATGGTTTGCTCTATGGTTGGGAAAACATAAAAACGCTCTTCACCGGCAATGTCGCTAAAGACGCAAAATTCTTCGATGTCTTCTGGCGGACGATCCTGTGGACCGTGATCAACGTCACCTTCCACGTTTCGGGTGGCATGGGACTGGCGCTGCTGTTGCACCGCCCGATGAAGCTGCAGGGCTTCTACCGCACCCTACTCGTCTTCCCCTGGGCCATCCCGACCACCATCGTTGCCATGGCACTGCGCAACGAGTTCGACAACCGTTACGGCTTGTTCAACATCCTGCTCGGTGACTTGAACAACTGGCTGACAACCGTCAGCCACGGCACGGCAAATATCATCGGCATCGGTAACGCATTCGCCTGGCTGGCAGCGCACATCGGCCCGGTCAGCTGGAAACAGGATCCGTTCTGGGCTTTCATCTCGATCCTCATCTCCAACATCTGGCTGGGCATTCCCTTCATGTCCGTCATCATCCTCGGCGGCCTGCAGAGCATCTCGCAGGAGTATTACGAAGCCGCCGAGATTGACGGCGCCAGCAAGATCCAACAGTTCCGCTTTATCACGCTGCCGTTGATTCGCCCCGTGCTAACCCCTGCCGTTGTGTTGGGCGTGGTCTGGACCTTCAACAAGTTCGATGTCATCTACCTGATCACACAAGGAGGCCCACAAGAGAAGACCGACATCCTGGTTTCCTCGATGTACAAGGCCGCCTTCCAGTTCTACCGGTATGGCTTCACGGCCATGTTCGCCCTGGTGATCTTCGTCTTCCTGCTTGGGTTCACGCTGGCGTTCCTGCGCATGACCGGCGGCCTCAAGTCTGCAACCGAGTAAAGCGAGGGATGAGCCATGACTACTCCAACCGTTACACCTAAAAAAGCCAAACCGATCGCCCGCGCCTTCCGCTGGTTCTTCTACCGAGCGCACGGCGACAGCCCCTTCAAGACCATCCTTGTCCATCTGACGCTAATCATCGCCTGCATCATCGCCGTCTACCCGGTGCTGCGCGTGGTTACCATCTCCCTGCGCCCCAACGATACGCTGCTGACGACCAGTCTACGGATAGTTCCCGAAAACGCGACACTCGACAATTACAAGGAAGTCCTTTTCGGCGATGCTGCCAAACACCGCAAATCCGATTTCTTCCTCTGGCTGTGGAACTCGATCTCGGTCGTCGCCATCACCTCGGTCGTCGCCGTCATCCTGGCTGCAGTCAGCGCATACGCGTTTTCGCGCTTTAAATTTCCGGGGCGGGCAACCGGCCTAGTGTTCCTATTGACCACGCAGATGATCCCGGCAGGGATGCTGCTCTTGCCACTCTTTATCATGCTGGCAAGGTTGAAGATGATCAACACCCCGCTCGGCCTGATCATTGCCTACGCGGTCACCTCCGTACCACTGACCATCTGGACGCTCAAAGGCTACTACGACACCATCCCAGTGGATCTGGAAGAGGCCGCGTTGATTGACGGCGCATCCCGCGCCACGGTCTTCACCGCCATCATCCTGCCGCTCTCCACGCCAGCCCTGGCAATCGCCTTCCTGTTCAGCTTCATGGGTGGTTGGAGCGAATATCTCGTGGCGCGCGTCGTCCTGCAAAAGAATGAGATCTTCACCTGGCCGCTGGGCATCTTTACCTTTGCCCAACAATTCACCGTCTCGTGGGGACAGTTCGCGGCCGCCTCGGTGCTGATCGCCATCCCGGTGATGGCGCTCTTCCTATACTCCTCCAAGTGGCTGATTTCCGGCCTGACGCTTGGCAGCGTCAAAGGATGATAATCATGTCCTCGACGATAAAGCGGATCAATCTGACCCTCAGCCTGTTCCTCGTTTTCTCCATGCTTCTGTCTGCCTGCGGCGGGACGCCTACCCCCGCGCCCACGCCTGCGCCGACCACTGCCCTCTCCGCCACGCAGCCGCCCACAGAAGCCCCGGCAAAGGACATCCTCTACCTGAACCTCGTCTGGCACCAGCACCAGCCGTTGTACTACAAAGACGAGAGCGGCGTGTACACTCGTCCCTGGGTGCGCGTCCATGCCACGAAGGATTACTACGATATGGCGGCGACGGTGGCGAAATACCCGAATGTGCACGTCACATTCAATCTGACGCCCGTACTGTTGCGCCAGCTCGACGACTTCGTCCAGAACGGTGCCAAAGACAAATATTGGATGCTGGCCGAAAAGCCCGCCTCGGAGCTTACCGCCGAAGATAAAGATTTCATCATGCGACGCTTCTTCGACGCCAACTGGGATCACGTCATCAAAGTGCATCCTGGATACAAGGCGCTGCTCGACAAACGCGGTGGCACAACAGATGAGGAGATAGCCGCGGCCATCAACAACTTCACCGAACAGGATTTCCGCGATCTGCAGATCTGGTTCAATCTGGCCTGGTTCGATCCCGATGAGCTTGCCAAAGAGCCGCTCTTGAGCCTGGTGAACAAGGATCACGGCTTCAGCGAGGAAGACAAGACAATCGTATTCGATCAGGTGCGCAGCATCATGGCGCAGGTCATCCCGATCCATAAGGAATTACAGGATCAGGGACAGATCGAAGTCATCACCACGCCTTACGCACATCCCATCCTGCCGTTAATCTACGACACCAACCTGGCACTGGTCGGCAATCCCGCCGCGGAAATGCCTGACCGCTTTTCCTATCCGAACGACGCCATTGCTCAATTGAACAAGAGCGTCGAAATCTACAAAGAACATTACGGCATGGCGCCGCGCGGTTTGTGGCCTGGCGAAGGAGCGGTGGCTCAAGAAATTGTGCCGTTGGTAGCCAAGGCTGGCTACCAATGGATGGCCAGTGGCGAACCAGTTCTCGCCCAATCGCTTGGGATCGGCAGCTTCACTCGCGATGCCAAAGAGACCGTCCAAGAAGCCGACGACCTTTACCGGCCTTATTATGTCCAGGGGTCAACTGGCGGAAAAGTCGCGATATTCTTCCGAGACTGGACGCTCTCGGACAAGATCGGCTTCACTTATTCCGGCACACCCGGCGATGTGGCAGCAAAAGACCTGATGCAGCGCCTGGAGAATATTCGCGCTCATCTGAAGGAACAGGGCGCCGAAGGGCCGCACATCGTCAGCATCATCTTGGATGGCGAGAATGCCTGGGAGTATTATCTCAACGACGGTAAAGAGTTCCTGAATGCCCTCTACCAGCAGCTTTCGGAAAGCACGACCATCCAGACTATTACACCCTCCGAGTATCTCAAACTGTTCCCCGAACAACGTACGCTGGACAATCTCTTCCCAGGGGCTTGGTTCAGCGCTAACTACGATACCTGGATCGGTGAGCCGGAAGAAAAGCTGGCCTGGAATTATTTGGGGCAGGTGCGCAGCGATCTGGCAAAGTATGATATATCCAAGATCCGCTCTGCCAGTCCCGAAGCCATTGCCCAAGCGGAAGATTACATGTACTTGGCCGAGGGTTCGGACTGGTTCTGGTGGTATGGCAGCGACCAGGATTCGGGTCAGGATGATTACTTCGATACCGGCTTTCGCGCCCTGCTGGCAAAGGTCTACGAGTCGCTCGGCGAGCCAGTGCCATCCTTCGTCAACGTACCGATCATTCCAAAGAAGCCTGCCACGGCTGAGCGCACCGTGAATGGTCTGTCCACTCCAAACATTGATGGCATAAATTCGCCGGGCGAGTGGAATAATGCTGCCCTCTTCACTAGCGGCGCGCAGGCGGGGAACAGCCTGGCATACACCTTCGACGCTAAGTACCTATACCTGCGGATGAACTTCGTCCAGCCGCCCGCGCAAGGCACGCGCCTCGGCTTCTATCTAACCATTCCTGGCGCGACAAACGCCTATCCCTTCACTCGCGCGGTCGAGAGCGAGACGCCCGCTTTGCTCGGCATCGCTGCCACACACCTGTTCGAGTGGGAGGAAGGCGAATTCAAATCATACACAGCTGGTAAAAGCGGCTGGAATGGTGGAGCGGCTATCGGTCAGGCGGTGCTCAACGAAAACACGTTCGAGGCTGCGATCCTGTGGGAATCGCTCGGGGAACTGCAGGCCGGCGATGACCTTCGCCTGGTCGCGGCGCTGATGCCCAGTGGCGAGCTTCTACCCCTGCAAGGCCCGGCGCAGATCGTCCTGCCAGACCTGGGGACATCCACGACTATTCTGGAAGTTACTGACCCCAGTGGAGACGACCATGGTCCCGGCGCGTACACCTATCCAACCGATAGCGTCTTCAAGGCGCAGGTATTCGATCTGAAAACCTTCACCGTCGCCTACGACGAGAAGAACATGGTCTTCAAGTTCACCTTCTACGGCCCCATCCCGAATCCGTGGGGATCGCCCAATAACCTCGCCATCCAGACGTTGGACGTTTACGTGGACAAAGATCCCGGCGCCGGAACAGGGGCGCGCGTGCTTCTCCCTAGCCGCAATGCCGCTTTGGCGCAAGGCTACGGTTGGGAGTACGCCGTTTGGGCCGAGGGCTGGACACCGCAGATCATCGCCCCCGAGGCCGCCACGCTTGAACCCAAGCAGGTCATCGGCGTGGACTTCAAGATCATCGTTGACCCGGCTTCCAGCACGGTCACGCTACGCGTGCCGCGCACCGTCTTCGGCGAGGGTGACCCAACTCAATGGGCGTACGCGGCCGCTGTATTAAGCCAGGACGGCTACCCATCCACTGGTGTCTGGCGCGTACGCGATGTCAACGCCGCCAGCGAGCAGTGGCGTTTCGGCGGCGGCCCCAGCGACACCAACCATACCCGCATCATTGATCTGGCCTGGCCTGAGGGCGCAACACCTACGCAAGAAGACATGCTGTCTAGCTACACGAGCAGCAGCGCGTCTCTCGGTGAGTTGAAAGTGGACGATTTCCCGCAAATCCAAATGCTCGTAGCAAAATAGCTTCCATATCTGACAGAGCGCGGCTTTTATCGCGCCCTGTCGAACGAAAACCATCCTTAGCGCGGCAATCGCCGCGCTAATAATTTGAGAGAGAAAAATGCTATGAAAATTACTACACCCGAATGGGTCAAAGACGCCATCTTCTACCAGATCTTCCCGGATCGTTTCGCCAAAAGCGAACGCATCCCCAAGAGAGGGTTGAAGCTCGAATCTTGGGATTCCGCTCCAACGGTCTACGGCTTCAAAGGCGGCGACCTGCTGGGCGTCGCAGAGCATCTCGACCATCTACAAGATTTGGGTATCACGGCCATCTACTTCAACCCGATCTTCGCCTCCGCAGCCAATCACCGTTACCATACCTATGATTATTACAACGTTGACCCTCTCCTGGGCGGCAATGCAGCACTGCGAGAATTGTTGGATGCGGCTCATGCGCGCGGCATCCGCGTGGTGCTGGACGGCGTCTTCAACCACGCCAGCCGCGGCTTCTGGCAGTTCCACCACGTGCTGGAAAATGGAGGCGGCTCTCCCTACGTGGACTGGTTCCACTTCGACCCGCAGCGGCTGAACGGCGACCGTCATTGGGGCGCGTACCCGGGCACCGGCACGCTGCGCGCCTTGCAAAGCGGGGAAGGCAGCCTGAAAGCCATCGGTTACCAGGCCTGGTGGGACCTGCCCGCGCTGCCGAAGTTCAACACCGATACGCCCGCCGTGTGCGAGTTCCTCTTCGACGTGGCCGAACACTGGATCAAGTTCGGCATTGACGGCTGGCGGCTGGATGTGGCCGGCGAGATCAACGACGACTCCTTCTGGCAGGAATTCCGCCGCCGCGTCAAGGCGCTCAACCCGGATGCTTACATCGTCGGCGAAATCTGGGACGAGGCGCAGCGCTGGCTGCACGGCGACCAGTTCGACGCGACTATGAATTACATGGTCACTATCGCCTCTCTGGGCTTTTTCACCGGTGGGCATTTGAATCAACAAGAGACGAACCGCGCTGGCGGTTACCGTAATAAAGTCCGTCCGCTGAATGCGACCGAATTCGCTGACCGCATTGACTACATCCTCGGCCTGTACGACCCGGCCATCACGCAAGTCCAGCTCAACCTGCTCGATAGCCACGATACGCCGCGTTTCTTGACCAGCGCCAATGGCGACGTGGAATCGCTCAAGCTGGCAATGCTTTTTATGTTCACCTACCCCGGCGCGCCCTGCATCTATTATGGAGACGAGATCGGCCTGGACGGACGCCACGATCCGGAGTGTCGAAAAAGCTTTCCCTGGGAAAAATCGAGGTGGAACGGCGATTTGTTAAGCTATACGAAGCAATGCATTAGTCTGCGCCAGGCGCAACCTGCCCTGCGGAGAGGCACATACCACCGCCTGCGCGCCGCCGATGGGGTCTACGCCTTTGGCCGTAAATTGAATGACGAGAAGCTGGTCGTTGCCCTCAACGCTGCCGATCAGGCCCGCGTGGTTGACGTTGCCGTGGAAGCGCTCGACCTCCCGGACGGCACGCTGGCAACCATTTTTGGCGAGTCGAAAGCGAAAGTCCAAGGAGGCAAGATCATAGGCCTCAAGCTGCCGCCGCGCAGCGCGGTGGTACTGAAAAAGTAGGAAAATGAAAATTACCGGGCGCGTCCTCTGGCTCTTGCTCACCCTGACATTGATCTTTATTGTGGTCGGCTGCACTGGCACTCCTCAATTAACGACCACACCCACATCATCACTTCTCCCATCGCCAACGCCAGAAACCACACTCTACGCTGGCACGGGTGGCTACCCATGGTGGAACGACGCGGTGTTCTATGAGATCTTCGTCCGCTCTTTCTACGACAGCAACGGCGACGGCATCGGCGATTTCAACGGCATCACCGCCAAACTGGACTACCTGAATGACGGCGACCCAAACACAACCACTGATCTGGGCATCACCGGCCTGTGGTTGATGCCCATCTTCCCCTCCCCCTCCTATCACGGCTACGACGTAACCGATTACTTCGCGGTCAACCCACAATATGGGACGATGGGTGACTTCGAGCGGCTGTTGTCCGAGGCGCACAAGCGCGGCATCCGTGTGCTCATTGACCTGGTGCTGAATCATACCTCCGACCAGCATCCCTGGTTCCAGCAGGCCAAACTCGGCCCCAACTCGCCCTATCGCGACTGGTACATTTGGTCCGAAACCGATCCGGGATATAACGGACCCTGGGGTGAACGCGTCTGGCATTCCTCCCCCACCGGCTACTATTACGGCATCTTCGAAAGCTTCATGCCCGACCTGAATTACACCAACCCAGAAGTGACCCAGCAGATGGACGAGGTGGTTCGTTTTTGGCTGCAAGACGTGGGCGTGGACGGTTTCCGCCTGGATGCGGCCAAGCATCTGATCGAAGACGGCACCAAGCAAGAGAACACCGCTGTTACACACGAATGGTACAAAAACTTCCGCCCAGCGTACAAGGCAATCAACCCACAGGCGATGACGGTCGGCGAGCTGTTCGGCGACAATTTATCCACCCTCGCCTCGTACACACAAGGAGATCAGTTCGACCTGGCATTCAACTTCGAACTGGCCTATGGCTTCCTCAACTCGGCAATTTATGGGGAAGCAAGCCCCTCAGCCAATCCGCTCAAGTACAGCGCCAAGCTCCTGCCGCCACTGCAATATGCCACCTTCCTGACCAACCACGACCAGAACCGCGCCCTCTCCCAACTGCTGGGGAACGTCAACCAAGCCAAGGTCGCCGCCTCGCTGCTGCTGACTTCGCCGGGCGTGCCTTTTATTTATTATGGTGAGGAGATCGGCATGGAAGGCACGAAACCAGATGAAGATATCCGCCGTCCCATGCAGTGGGACGCGACCAGGAGCGCCGGCTTCACCAGCGGGACGCCCTGGCGCACGCCCAGCTCGAATTACCGGACATTCAACGTCGCTGCTGAGACGACTGACCCGCTCTCGTTATTGACGCATTATCGCACCCTGATCCAGATGCGCGCTGGACACCCCGCCCTGCGCGTCGGCGGCCTCAACCTGGTCAGCGCGGATGACCCAGCCGTTTTCGCCAGCCTGCGCATCAGCCAGAAGGAGACCATCCTGATCGTCATCAACCTGGGGGCGTCGCCGCTGACAGACTACAGCCTACGCTTGAAAAATAGCTCGTTGGCCGCTGGCCGCTACCTCGCCTCACCGCTCATGGGCGCGGTCACGGCTATTAGCCTGGAAGTGGACGCCAACGGCGGTTTTGCAGACTATATGCCCGCCGAACTCCCGGCATATAGCACACTGATCTTGCAATTGCAATTCGCTTCAAACCAGTAGCCCGCACCTCCAAAAGCTCCCGGAGACTGACAGTCTCCGGGAGCTTTACAATCCTGTATAATTGCCTCATGGATAAAAAAGACATCTCCCGTTATCTTGCCAACTTGCAAAAAGAAGTTGACGGCGCGGCGCTCTACAGCGCGTTGGCCGACTCCGAACCGCAGAAACAACTGGCTGAGGTATACCGCCGCCTGGCAGCCAGTGAAGAAAAACACGCCCGCGTCTGGGAAAAGAAGCTCGAGGAGGCCGGCGCGAAGATCCCACCGCGCAAGCCCTCCTGGCGCGCCCGCACCATGCGTTTCCTGGCGAAGCGCTTCGGCTCCTCCTTTGTGCTCCCTACCGTTACCAGCCACGAGAAAGCCGATAGCCGCGCCTACGACGGTCAGCCCGAAGCCGAGGCCGGCGAGCTCTCTGGTGACGAAAAGTCTCACGCTCGCATGCTTTCTCTGGTAGCTGGCGGAAAGGGCGGCGTCGCTGGAGGAATTATTGCTCAAGTTGAAGGTCGTCACCGCGCTGGCGGCGGTAACGCTTTGCGCGCCGCCGTCCTGGGCGCGAATGATGGGCTGGTATCCATCTTGAGCCTCGTCATGGGCGTGGCCGGAGCCAGCTTGCCGAGTCACGATGTGCTCATCGCCGGCATCGCTGGCCTGTTGGCCGGGGCTGGTTCGATGGCGCTGGGTGAGTGGCTCTCAGTGCAAAGCTCACGCGAACTCTATGAACATCAGATCAAGATCGAAGCCGAAGAGATCGAACACGCCCCCGAGGAAGAACAAGAGGAACTGGCGCTCATCTATCAGTCGAAGGGATTGCCCGAGGCGCGCGCCCGTGAAATGGCAGCCCACATGATGACTGACCGTGACAGCATCCTGGATACCCTCTCGCGCGAGGAATTGGGCATTGACCCCGAAGAGTTGGGCGGTTCGGCCTACGAGGCCGCTGTCACCTCGTTTTTCCTGTTCGCCTTGGGCGCGATCTTTCCCATCCTGCCGTTCGTCTTCCTGAGCGGCTTGACGGCCGTCTTCGTCAGCCTGGGAGTCAGCGCCATCGGCCTCTTTCTGGTCGGCGCGGCCATTACACTGATGACCGGCAAGAGCGTGTGGTACTCTGGCCTGCGTCAGGTTATCATCGGCCTGGCCGCCGCCGGTCTGGTCTACGGCGTCGGCAAACTGATCGGGGTCTCGGTGGCTGGTTGATCCCAGGTGACAGTCACTTTCGAAGTGACTGTCACCTGCGCTCCTGCGCAGCTACGATAAAATAGAGCCATGCCCACCATCTCACACCCTCCCCCTATCAAAGCTTTATCAGTCGCCATTCTGGTGACATTGCTGGCCCTCAACGCCTGCTCCCGGCCTGCGCCGGAAACCCCAGTAAGCCTGCCAACGCTCACAGCCACGCCGCCGCCCGCTCCGCTGCCCACGGCCGCGGGGACAGCCACGTTCACACCCACCCCTTTTATCACCCTCAGCCCAACCCCTTACGTGCCTTTCCACGCCACCGCCATGGTAGACAATTTGCGGCTGCGCACCAATCCGGGCTACCTTTTCCCTGCTCTGCTCATGATGCAGAAGGATACCTCCCTGCTCGTGCTGGGGCAGGCTCCCGGCGGCGAATGGATCTCCGTCCAGACGCCAACCGATGAGAAGGGCTGGGTCTTTGCACAGCTGCTGGTTTCCGAGCAGCCGCTGAACTTTATTCCCTTCATCCAGCCGGAGAACGTTCAGTGGCTCAAAGGCCACGTAGCGGATGCAAATAACCAGCCCGTCACCGGCATCCAGTTCGCCATCACCCAGGGGGAGGGGGCGAATGCACTCCGCAACGACGCCGTGACCGACGCCAACGGCAATTTCTACGCTTTCATGCCTATTAACACCACCGGAGAGTGGTACATCAGTTACGTGGCCATCTCCTGCACCAGCAATTTGATGGATGCCAACTGCAACTATAAACCCGGCATTGGTACTCAGCCAGAACCTGCTGGCGTCACCATCACGTTACCCTACACTGGAATACTGACCTTCGTCTGGAAGTAATTCGACAATATCACCTTTGCCATTGCGAGTGTCTTTTCCCGGAAGGACACCGGGGAGGTGTGCGAAGCGACCCCCCCGGCTCATGAGGGGATTGCTCACCTGCACTCCCCGGCACTCACCTGCGTCTGCACCTGCGGTGCGCCGCAGGTGCAGGTGTGCCTCCGGGGCAAGTGTGCAGCAGGTATAAGCATTGTTACCTTCGCGGTTGAATCTATTTTGGGTTTGGC
>CAYZIQ010000089.1:0-12405 GCA_964478375.1 uncultured Chloroflexus sp.
GAACACATTCTGCTTCGAGCGGAAGAGTTGGAAAAATCTGGCCTTGATGCATACGATGCTATTCACCTTGCTTCTGCCGATTATGCAAGAGTGGATGTTTTCCTGACCACTGATGACCAAATAGTGAAAGCGGTAAAGCGAGAAAAACGGCTAATGTCATTCCCTGTCGAGAATCCGGTGAAATGGTTGGAAGAGGTGCTTAGATGAAAACCGAATACCTAACCCCGCATGAAATCCGTACCATTGGCTTCGGAGCCTTGCTGCGAGAACTTGGCCCCGCCGGAGCAATACGATTCCTCCAGCAGTATGAAGCCGGGAGAGGCGACTATACCCGCGAGCGGCGAATGTTCCTTCCAAAGAAAAGCGTGAGGGAAATTGGCAAGCAAATCCTGGAGGAGCGCAAAGCCAATCCTATCGGGTGACTTCTACGATGAGCAGGGTGGTAATGAATTTGCGCCCCATGAGTTGGCAAATACAATGAAGACAAAGATTATCTGCTTCCTGCTCCTGTTCTTTTTAGCCGCCTGCGCCGCGCCTGCGACGGCTGGGTTGGCAAATCAGGTTCATCCGCACGAGCGAGGGGCTCATCCGCCTCGAGGTGGTAGAGGCAAATCCGCCCTCCTGACCACTTGAATCAGCAAGGAAACAATAAGTGTCAATCGCTTTCCGGGCACTAATCCAGTGGCTGCTCTCCGGCCCACCCTGGGTGCAGTACCGCACACGGGTGGATTTACTTGGCCAGTCCGAGAACGAGACCGAGGTATGCGCCGCGCGGCAGGCGATGCTGGCCGACCCGCAGGTGCAGGGTTTGCTAGCCGAACTGGCAGAATGGCCCGGAGAAGTGCTGGCCAGCCACAAGTCCGCCGGGCTGCTGATGCACAAATTGACTTTCGCCGCTGACATAGGCCTGCGCGCCGACGATCCCGGCGTGGATAAAATCACAACGCGCATTTTCGAGCACCAGTCAACCGAAGGGCCATTCCAAATGCCGATGAACATTTCGGAATCATACGGCGGCAGTGGCAAAGACGAATGGGCCTGGGCACTGTGCGACGCGCCGGTCACGCTGTATAGGCTGCTCAAATTCGGATTGGGCGATAACCCGCGCGTGCGCAAGTCGGTGGAAACCCTGATGGGACTGGTTCGCGACAACGGCTGGCCATGCGCCGTCTCGCCGGAATTGGGCAAATGGCGCGGTCCGGGCCGTAAAGACGATCCTTGCCCGTATGCCAATCTGGTCATGCTCAAAGCGCTGGCACAGACCGAATGGCGTGACTCGTCTGCTACACGCACCGGCGCAGAATCCGCGCTTTCGCTGTGGGCCGAAAGCCAAGCGCGCCATCCCTATATGTTCTACATGGGCACGGATTTCCGCAAGCTCAAAGCGCCGTTCATCTGGTACGATTTGCTGCACGTGGCGGATGTGCTGACGCAATTTCCCTTCCTGAAAAGCGACCCGCGCCTGGCAGAGATGCTCGAACTGCTTGCCTCCAAAGCCGATGCGCAGGGCCGCTACACACCCGAATCCATCTGGAAGGCGTGGAGCGCCTGGGATTTCGGGCAGAAGAAGGAGCCGTCGCGATGGTTGACGTTGTTGGTGCATCGAACTATCAACCCGCTCTGGAATCCGTCAGCGTGATGATGGGAGAGGCAGAGTGGACGAAACTGAGAAGCAGAACAAGCTCTACGATTCCAAAAACCGAGGAGGTTTGCGGAGCAAGCTCCGCGAGTCCAAAATATGGATATTCACACCCGCCTGCAAAGAATCGCCGATTTCGTGCGCGCCCGCCAGCGGGAAACATATCTGGAACACCCGGATCGCGCCGGGTTAGATCGCCATCTTGTGGATAGTGATTATCGCTGGCGGCATACGCTGCGCGTGGCGCAGTGGGGTAAATCCATCGCCGAGGCCGAAGGCGCGGACGCGGAGCTGGTCGTCGCGGCTTGCCTGCTGCACGACGTGGCTTCGTTCGACGTGATACCTGACGACCGCGACCACGGGCGCATCGGCGCACAGATTGCTCGCCCGCTGCTGAATGAAATCGGCTACATGCCCGAACAGGTCGAAAACATCTGCACCTCGGTCGCCGAGCACGTGGATATTGAGAATCCTTCCACGCTGGAAGCCAGGTGCGTCACCGACGCCGATAATGTGGACAGGTTCGGCGCGTACCGCGTGCTGTACTGGTGCTTGCCAGACATTGCCGATTACGAGAAATTGACCGAAAAACTGCGTCAACGCATCGAGCGGCTTGAAAGTTACCGCGCCAAGAGTCCGCTATGCACGGCCACAGGGCAGGAACTGTTTGCCGAGCAGTTGGACTTCCAGATCGCCTTCTTCCGCAAGTTCGTGGAAGAGCACGATGCGAGCGTCTTGCCAGAATTGTAGGTAGTGGAGCCTTCATGAACAAAGTTTTGATCGCCAATCGCGGGGAAATCGCTGTCCGCATCTTGCGCGCCTGTCGAGAGCTTGGAATCGAAACGGTGGCCGTTTATTCCGAAGCCGACCGGCAGGCGCTGCACGTCCGTTACGCCGACGAGGCTTACCTGCTCGGTCCGGCGCCCTCACGTGAATCGTATTTACGCGCTGACAAGATCATTGACATTGCCAGGGAAACCGGCGCCCAGGCTATCCATCCCGGCTATGGATTTTTAGCCGAACGCGCCGACTTCGCCCAGGCCGTCCAAGAGGCGGGACTGGTCTTCATCGGCCCAAAACCGTCCGCAATTGCCGCTATGGGAGACAAGATGACGGCACGCAACACCGTCGCTGCGGCGGGCGTGCCAGTCGTCCCTGGCACGGAGGGCGAAGGCGCGCTCAACGACGACGATCTGATCGCCATCGCGCCCAAGATCGGCTTTCCGCTGCTGATCAAGGCCACAGCAGGAGGCGGCGGGAAAGGGATGCGCGAGGTAAAGAACATCGAAGAAATGCCCGACTTGATCCGCTCAGCGCGCCGCGAAGCTGAGGCGGCTTTTGGGGATGGCAACGTTTACCTCGAAAAACTATTGCTCGGCGCGCGGCACATCGAAATCCAGATCCTGGCCGACCAGCATGGCAACGTCATCCACCTGGGTGAACGCGAATGCTCGCTCCAACGCCGTCACCAAAAACTGCTGGAAGAATCCCCCTCCCCGTTCATCGGCGATGATGAGGAGTTGCGCCAGAGAATGGGCGCAGTGGCCGTCAAGGCCGCGCAGGCAGTGGAATATGTCAACGCCGGAACGATCGAATTCCTGGTTGACAAAGATAAGAATTTCTTCTTCCTCGAAATGAACACGCGCTTGCAAGTCGAGCATCCAGTCACTGAGACCGCCACCGGGGTGGATATCGTCATGGAGCAATTCCGCATCGCACGCGGGCGGCAGTTATCCTACAAGCAAGAGGACATCCGACAAGACAGCGCGGCAATCGAGTGCCGCATCAACGCCGAAGACCCGTACAACAACTTCATGCCGTCCACGGGGCGCATCGCGCACATCTTGTTGCCCACAGGCCCAGGGATCCGGGTAGACACGGGCGTCTATCCCGGTTTCGAAATTTCTCCTTATTATGATTCGCTCATCTCCAAAGTCATCACCTGGGGCGAGACGCGCGCCCAGGCTATCCTGCGCATGCGGCGTGCCCTGGAAGAGTACCGCATCGTCGGCGTGCGCACAAACATCCCGTTCCACCAAAAAATGATGGATTCGCATCGCTTCATGGGCGGGCAGTACGATACGCGCTTTGTCGAAGAGCAGTTTTCGTTCGAGGAAGTGGAAGAAGGCAAGGAGACATATCCAGAAATTGCCGCTCTGATGGCCACTTTGGTGGCCCATCGGCAGATGGAACGCTCGGCCCAGGTGATCCAACGCGGCGAGCGCGATACCAGCAACTGGAAGTGGGTAGGACGCTGGGAGAGGATGCAGCGGTAAAGACAGTGGAGCAGACCTTGTGTCTGCCCTAAATGCGAGGAGCGAAATGAAATACATCGCAACCATTGCTGGGCAAGAGTTCGCGATTGAAATCATTGACGAACACCACATCTTGATGGGCCTGAAATTGTTGGAGGTTGATTTCGAGTCGGTCAGCGGGCAGCCGGTCTACTCGCTGCTCGTGAACGGTAAATCTTTCGAGGCTTACGTATATTCCGAGGAACACGACTGGCAGGTCGTGCTGCTCGGCCAGCAATATCCGGTCAAGGTGGAGGACGAGCGTGAAAAACGCCTGCGGAGCGTGGGCGGCAGCACGGTCGGCGAAAGCGCTGAGTTCCACCTCAGGGCGCCTATGCCAGGGCTGGTGGTGGCGATCCCAATTGCCGAAGGGGATAGGGTCGAGAAAGGCCAAGTGCTGGTGATCCTCGAATCGATGAAGATGCAGAACGAGTTGAAATCGCCGCGCGCGGGAACGGCGTACCGCATCCGCGTCAAGCCGGGTGACAGTGTGGAGCAGCGTCAAACCCTTCTCAGCGTGACGTAGATGTGTGCTCATCATCAAGAAATCGAGGTCAAGTTCTGCGTGCAGGATTTGGGGAAGGTGGAGGCACGGCTGCAGGAATTGGGCGCGCGGTTGCTGTGCCCGCGCCTTCACGAGCTCAACCTGCGCTACGACCGGCCGGACGGCAGCCTGCGCCGCGCCCATCAGGTTTTGCGCCTGCGCCGAAGCGGCGAGGTCAAACTGACTTACAAAGGGCCAAGTTCGATTGTGGACGGCGCGATGTCGCGCCAGGAGATAGAATTTACCGTTGGGGATTTCGAAGCGGTCAAAGCGTTTCTGGAAATATTGGGTTATCAGATCGTCGTCATCTACGAGAAATACCGCACGGTCTATGAATTGGAGACACCCGGCGTCTTTAAAGACGCCGGGTGTCTGATCATGCTGGATGAATTGCCTTACGGGAGCTTCGTCGAGATCGAGGGGCCGGACGCGGCCTCCATCCGCGCCGCGGCGGATCGTCTCGGCCTGAGATGGGAGGCTGCCATCGCCGAGAGTTATCTGGCCCTATTCGAGCGGCTGCGGGGAAAGTTAGGGTTTACTTTTCGCGATCTGACTTTCGAGAATTTCGCCGGGCTGAACATGCCTACGGTTCAATTCTCTGACACGCAATAGCGGAAATCTATTGAATTTCGTCGAAATCGAGTGTATAGTATAAGCAGCCCAACACCAGAACGATTCCGGGTGTTAATCATTGGCAGCCTATAAGCCGTTGAGCCGCCGCCATTTGACGGCTGATACAATAGTTCGGCGGCAATCAAAACAATCAAATGAGAGGAGATGGAACTATGACACAACTAATTGGTGCAATATGCGATGATGGGAAAAAAGTTATAACGCTGTCTGACAGAATGGTCAGCACAGGCGATATGACTTTAGCATTCGAGCATCCTCGCATAAAGGCTATGGTAATAACTCAAAAGTCTGTAGTAATGACTGCGGGAACAGTACATGAACCAGATCTTCTCAGGCAAGCTAAAGAGAGGGCAAAGGGGAAAGAAAGGATTGTGGAGATTGCGGATATCTTAAAAGAAGTCTATCAAGAATTTAGAGAAGAACATGTTGTAGACGAAGTGCTAAGGCCACTTGCTGGTATCAAATCCTTCGCAGAATGGCATGGCAAACAACGAAGTCTACATGATGGCCTTGTTATGGATTTGAATCAGGGTATAGCAAATTACAGACTTGGATTGTCACTTTTACTTGCGGGCGTTGATAATGGCGGGCACCTCATCAGGATAGATGACCCTGGTATATACAGAAGTTTCGACAGTTTATCATATTGCTGTATTGGAATGGGCGACCGCCATGCGGATAACGTATATGCTTGGTACAAGTATTCCTCCGCATTCCCATTAGTTGAAGCCTTGTATATTGGGTTTGAAGCTAAAAAGCGTTCTGAAATGGCGGGAGGCGTCGGTAAATTAACTGATATACTTATTATGGACACCAATGGCATCAAAGAAATCTGCCCTGGCACAATAAATATCCTAGAGGAAATCTATTATGATCGCGAATCAAAATCGGAGAGAGCAGGTTTTGATAAGAGAATTACAGAGCTTAAGATACAAATGCGCGAATTGGAAAGCTCGCAAGATTGAACTCTCCCTAAAAAAGAAGCACATGATATTACTACGACAAAGGAGACTGTGGCAGAAGTCGCGGTGAACCTAAGATAAGCCGTCGAACACCGGCTAGTTACCATATTCCAGCCGACAGCGGCTCCGCCGCTGCTAGTATGCACCGGTTTGCCAGAAATGCGCGATAATTACTCCCGGAGGTGCCCCGAATGATTCGGCTGAAACGAGTTTACGATCCGCCCAATGACCAAGATGGATTCCGCGTCTTGGTGGAGCGACTGTGGCCGCGCGGCCTGTCCAAACCACGCGCCCAAATTGACCTGTGGCTGAAAGACATTTCGCCCAGCCCCGCGCTGCGAACATGGTACAGCCATGACCTGTCCAAATGGTCACAGTTTCAACAACGCTATCGCGCTGAACTTCGGCAGAATCATTACTTGAAAGGAGGCAAAAATGTCTGGCAATCGAATCGGCAAGGTAACACATTATTTCGACCGCATCGGTGTCGCCGTGCTGGAACTGACGGAACGGATACAAGTGGGCGACACGGTGCACTTCTTTGGCCACGCCACCGATTTCAAACAGGAGGTGAAATCGCTGCAAATCGAACACCAAAATGTGAACGAGGCCAAGCCAGGACAAGACGTAGCCTTGAAGGTGGCTCAAAAAGTCCGCCCAAACGATTCGGTCTTCAAGATCACGGGAGAGGAGTAATATGAAAGATTACTCTGACAAATCCTTCTGGCTTGCAACCTACGGCGAATACACGCCCAACCCTCCGGTCAAGGGAGGGCTGAATGTGGATGTTGCCATCATCGGCGGCGGGTTCACTGGCCTGGCGACCGCCTATAATCTGCGCAAGGATGACCCCGGCATGAAAGTCGCCGTGCTGGAAGCCGAGGTGATTGGCTTCGGCGCCAGCGGGCGCAACGGCGGCTTCTCGATGACGCTCTTCGGCCTGGAGCCGGCGGTGACCAAAGCCTTTTTTGGCCACCAGCGCACGGTGGAAGCCCATCGGTACATGGAGCGGGCAGTGGATTACGTGGACGCACTGGTCAAGGAACACAAGATCCAATCCGACTACGAGTTCCCCGGATTCCTGCGCGCCGCGACCACGCCCGGCTACGTCAAACGCATCCAGCACGATCTGGAAATCCTGACCTCAATGGGCATCACCAATATCGAGTGGCTCGAAGCCGATAAGATCCGCGCCGAGGTGGATTCGCCGCTCTTCCTCGGCGGCTGGTGGGAACCGCGCTGCGGTCTGCTCAACCCAGCCAAGCAGGCGCGCGAACTCAAGCGGATTGCCATGCAAGCCGGCGCGGAAATCTACGAGGGGACACCGGTGACGGAAATCAAACGCGGCGAGAAATTCACACTCTCGACGCCCTGTGGGACAGTCACGGCCGGAAAGGTCGTGTTCGCCACCAACGCCTACTCGCATCTGATTCCGGGGCTGCGCTCCAAACAGGTGCCGGCCTTCACGCACATGGTCGTCACCGAGCCGCTGACAGAAAAGCAACTGGCGCCCATCGGCTGGAAGCACCGGCAGGGCATCGAGGATGCTCGCAACCTGGTGCATTACTTCCGCTTGACTGCTGACAACCGCATTGCCATGGGCGGCAGCGACGTAAGCATCTCGTATGGTCGCGACATGGAACGCGATCTAAACCCCCGCACCTTTGCCGACCTGGAACGTGATGTGGTGCGCCTGTTCCCATCGCTGAACGGCATCCGCTTCACCCACCGCTGGGGCGGGCCGGTCTCGGTGCCGATAGATATGGCTCCCGCCATCGGCTTTCTCGGCGATCTGCGCGCCGTCTACAGCTTGGGCTGTGTCGGCCACGGCGTCTCGATGACCCACCTCAACGGACGTACCATCGCTGACCTGCTGCAAGAGCGCAAGACCGACCTGACGGAAGTCTGGTTCGTGAACCGCAAGATGATCCCCTGGCCGCCTGAACCGCTGCGCCTGGTCGCCAGCCATGCCATCCGCGGCTACATGCGGATCGAAGATGCGCTGTATGAGAGGAAAATGGCAACCTCATGAACCCGTTCCCTCGAAGGAAACGGGTTCATGAGGAGGGTTTATTAAGAGGCAAACAGGAACCCGTTTCCTTGAAGGAAACGGGTTCCTCCACAAGGAGGTGCAATGAACAACCAAACAGTAGACTGGCTTCTCGAACCCGATAATCCCTCCGTCCGCTATTTCACCCTGCGTCACCTGCTCGACCGGTCGGAGGAAGATGCCGAGGTCCAAGCCGCGCGGCGTGACATCATGGCGAGCGAGCCAGTGCAGAAGATCCTGGCCAAGCAGAAGGCAGAGGGATACTGGGTCAAACCCGATAAAGGTTACTCGCCCAAATACCAGGCAACCTCCTGGCAAATCTTGTTCCTGGCCGAATTGGGCGCGGACGGGCAGGATGAACGCGTCCGGCGCGGCTGTGAATACTTTCTGTCCCAGTCCCCCTCGGAGAAGCACGGCGGCTTCGTCCACCTGATTTACTGCCTCAACGGGAACATGCTTTGGGCGTTGACCGCGCTGGGCTTCGGCCGCGATGAACGCGTCGCCCGCGCCCTCGATTGGCTGACAGGCATGATCGTTGGCGACCTGCCTCACACCGGCAGTCATTCTTGGCCCGCTTTCGTCTGCGGCGCCAACTACAAACTGCCATGCGCCTGGGGCGCGGTCAAGGCGCTGCGTGCCCTGGCCAGCCTGCCTGCCGCGCTACAATCGCCGAAAGTGAAAAAAGCGGCCGCGGCGACGGTCGAGTTCCTTTTCAGCCGCGACCCCGCCCAAGCCGATTATCCCGCCTACGAGCGCGTCAGCGGGGAATGGTTCAAGTTTGGCTTTCCGCTCTCCTACACCTCGGACGTGCTGGAACTTTCACTGGCGCTGTGCGAAGCCGGCCACGGGCGCGACCCGCGCCTGCGCAATGCCATCGAACTGATCCTGTCCAACCGCGCGCCAGATGGTCGCTGGCGGATGAAGCACAGCCTGAACGGCAAAATGTGGGCCGACATCGAAGCCAAGGGCAAGCCAAGCAAGTGGATCACGCTGCGAGCGTTGAGAGTGCTGAAGGTTGTCTAACGTAGGGCGGGATTCCAGTAAATGGCGGGGATAGAAACCCCTCCTACAGAATGATTTTTCATGCCTGCTCGCCCTAGCCTGGAGTGTTGGTAAGCTCCCTGTGATATAATTTTTTTGAGCGCGAAAACTGTCTGTACTTTCCACGCTTGAAAGGTTTGCAAGATGACCAGAACTCGTCTGATCCTCGTTCTGGCGAGTGTGATCCTCCTGGCTCAGTCATCGTGCAATTTGCCAACCACCGCCGTTCCCGTGCCTCAGCTTAGTAGACCAACATTTACTCCAACTCCGCCAGAAACTCCCACTCCGACCGAAATACTTACCCCTACGCCAACATATACTCACACTCCAACCGAAAGCCCTACGCCGATGCCATGCAGGACAATGCCTGCCATTGTTGACTATGGTTGTTTTTATTGGAGGAAATTCTTTACCACTATCGACACCTTTTGTCCCGAGGCGCAAACTGAATATTTTTACACAGTAAGGTACTATCCTATCAACGAACGAGGGAGCAGCGCATTCTTGGATTGTGCAAGAATGGAAGAAATCCCAGGTCGTTTGTACTGCACTACTTCCTGGGATTCATGGGATCATATATATGCATCCAATATGCCAGGAAAAATCCAAATCGGGGTAACGGACCCCCAAGGGCAGACATACAACTTTCCAAATCAATTGAATGCCAACTTTGACTACGATTCATGCGTACGCACGCTGCCACCTGCCCCCTCTCAACTGCCTGAACTTGTTGACTACCACTGTATTTTTGCCGACTGGGGAATAGAAAAAGTCGCTCTCACGATCAACACCTTCGCCCCAGATCTCTTTAAAGACATACCTTTGAACTTGCGCCACTTTATGGTGACAGTGTCAGTGATTGAGGCTAGCGGCACCCTTCATGAGTTATGGGCTTCTAACTTCGAAGATGTACCAGGAGAGCCCGGTTGTGTCTCCGCCACCGCACGCTGGGAGTATTGGTTTCTGGATCCCGTAAATCTCTACATTGAGCTCAAGTCACCCGATCAAGTTTACTACACCTCAAATACGATACCGAACATCCTCATAGGGAGTTGCATGGTATATCCCCAAATAAGAGGGTACGGTTGCCATGATCAAAATTGGGCTTTTGTTACCATTGATTTGCATCCTGCTGCTCTCTCAGACACCATACCGGCAGAGGATCTGACCAGTGTGCTTACGACCAAATTTTTCATCGAGTTTAAGAGGAATGGAAATTATGTTTATAAAGAATTTAATTCCTGCGTCCCGGTGGTGGAAGTTCCTGGTCGTGTGTACTGCACTGTTGAGAACATTAGCGAGGAGTATGATCCAGAAATATTTGGGAGGACGTGGCTTGAGGTGGGTCTCAATCTGTCCTATTTAGATCATATCTACTGGAGTGATCCGGAGGAAGTATTCTTCGGAGACTGTAGCGCGCCAACCCCAACGCCGACATCAACACCAGCGACAGCACCACCGTCACCTCCCCCTTGCAGTCAATATGACAGCCCAGGTATGTGTTGGGCATCGGGCTGTAAATGGGATGATCCGACATGGTCTTGTATAGAACCGTGAAGCCCTGCCCAAAGGGATGAATTGCCAATAACCTATGGCTACTGGAATGAACGCTTCCTCTACCCTCTACTGGATCGCCGTGCTCGTCGCCGCGCTGATGGACTGCGCTCTCGTCGCGCTTCTCGTCTGGCGCGTCAAACCGGCGCGCTTCCGCCAACTCAAATGGCCTCTTGGCATCGTCGCTGGAATCTTCTGGCTTGCCTTATGGAGTTGGGCAATGTGGGACCCATTTGTATGGGAAACCTGCTACCAATACGTTTTTCCGGCCTGGGTGCGCCCATACTGGCCGTTTGCCTTCGGCCTGATCAATAGCGGTCTTGCCCTGCTTTTCTGGTGGCTGGCGAGACGCCTGCCAGGCAATCCGATTGTCTATCTCGTTCTGCTCGGCGGATTGGAATCCTTCCCCGGCCATCTACGTGCCATCTACCGCATGGGCATCCTGGAAACGCCTCTGCTGAAAGGAATCAGCGCGGCCTCGGCGCTGGTATTTGGCTTTTTCGAGTTCATCTTCTATTGGAGTATCATCTTGGGTCTGTCCGCGCTGCTCGCTCTGGCCTGGGGGCACTGGCAAGTCCCTAAGAGGGGGAAAAGGTAATCCCAAAAAATTACACGAAAGCTAGATAATATCTTTGCGCTCACCAGATCAGGCGCTCAGATTCACTCTGGAAGCTTTGTAACCAAAAACGTTAAAGCCCTACCCAGACAGGAGAAAAGGACTTGACAATTAGAATATTTGTTCTATAATAACACCATGGACGATGTCCTTGCCCGCCTGCATGCCCTGAGCGAACCGATGAACCTCGAACCGGACGCCGAATGTTGCTCCGCTCCAGGCCTCCCGTTCTCTCCCACCCCCCTCGGGGGTGCTTCGCAGGTGAAGAGGAATTGGGGAGTTAGGTACGAATCTGAACTTCATCTAGACAAAACTGGTGGCTGCGGTAATCAGGATATCTTCATTCATCCTGCTGTTCTGCCCAATGGCAAGCGCATCAAGCTGCTCAAAACACTGCTCTCCTCGGCCTGCGAGAGGGATTGCTACTACTGTCCTTTCCGTGCCGGCCGGGATACACGCCGCTCCACTTTCCAGCCGGAGGAATTCGCCCGCTTATTCATGACGCTTGCGCAGAAAGGCACAGCCGAAGGGGTCTTCCTAAGTTCTGGGATGATCGGTGGTGGCGTGCGTACCCAAGATAAGCTACTGGATACCGCTGACATTCTGCGCCACAAGCTCGGTTTCCGGGGCTACCTCCATCTCAAGATCATGCCCGGTGCCGAACTTGCCCAAGTGGAACGCGCTATGCAAATGGCAGACCGGGTTTCGATTAACCTAGAAGCCCCCAACTCGCAGCGCCTATCCCAACTCGCCCCACGCAAGAAATTCATCGAGGAGCTGCTCCAACCGTTGAAGTGGGTAGATGAGATCCGCCGGACGCAGCCAAGATATAAAGGTTGGAATGGACATTGGCCTTCGTCTGTGACCCAATTCGTGGCTGGCGGCGCAGGCGAATCGGACCTGGAACTGTTGACCACTACCCAGTATTTGTATCGCCGCCTGGGCATGAGACGCACTTACTTTTCCCGCTTCAACCCAATCCCCAATACGCCGCTGGAGAACCGGCCGCCAACCCCACCAATCCGCGAGCACCGTCTCTATCAGGCCTCCTTCCTGTTGCGCGACTACGGCT
>CAYZIQ010000090.1:0-8545 GCA_964478375.1 uncultured Chloroflexus sp.
GCTATTTGTCCAACCCCTGCGGGAGCAACTTCCCCTTCGATTTCGGGTTTCGACAAGCCAACCCTCCTTTTAGGGGAACCGGAGTGGATTTCGCTGCCTGGCCGGCCGCCTCGCACCTGTATTCGCTATCACAGTATTCATTGTCACGACGGCTCTCTGGACGGTTGCGCAGCTACTCGTCTCCGGGTATGTTTTTCGATATGCCCCGATTATATACGGCGGGGGTAAGATGTCAAGTCTTATTTCCCATAAACTCTTCCATCGTGGCGTGACCCGGCTGGTTGATGCCTTCGGCTTTGAGCACCTTCCACAGCGTCAGCAACAATATCTTGATGTCCAGCCAGAACGACCAGTGATCCACGTACCACACGTCCAGTCGAAATTTGTCCTCCCAGGTTAGGACGTTGCGCCCGTTGACCTGTGCCCATCCAGTGATTCCGGGCAGCACGTCGTGGCGACGCGCCTGCTCCGGCGAATAGCGTTCCAGGTACTGCATTAGCAGCGGGCGCGGCCCGACCAAGCTCATCTCGCCGCGCAGCACGTTAAAGAGTTCGGGCAGCTCGTCCAGGCTGAGAGTGCGGAGAAAACGTCCCAGCCGCGTAATCCGCTCGGCATCCGGCAGCAAGCTGCCGTCCGGCGAGTGCCGCTCGTTCATCGTGCAGAATTTGCAGAGGAAGAAGGGTCGCCCCTTGTAACCAGGCCTTTTCTGCTGGAACAAAATCGGCCTCCCGTAAAAAATCCCAATCAGCAGGGCAATCGTCAGCAAAACCGGCGAGATGACGAGCAGGCCGAGGCTGGTCGCCAGAAGGTCGAAAAGACGCTTGGAAAGCGAGATGCCGGAAGACATGCGAATATTCTACCAAATCTTTGCCTGTGTGGTAGCCGAAAGGCTACCATTGTGGTATATTCTGAGCGGAGGCGCAATATGAACGAGCGAATCCTGATCATCGAAGACGACCCGGCCATCCTCAAGCTGCTGCAGCGCGGCCTGGCTTACGAGGGCTATCTGGTAGACATCGCCACCGACGGGCGCAGCGGTCTGAACCTGTCGCGCGACCACCACCCCGACCTGGTCATTCTGGATTGGATGCTGCCAGGCATGGACGGGCTGGAGGTCTGTCGGCGGTTGCGAACGGGCGGGAGCCTGCCCATCCTGATGCTGACCGCCAAGGACACCGTCCAGGATCGTGTGCAGGGACTGGATGCCGGCGCGGACGATTATCTGGTCAAGCCATTTAACCTGGACGAGTTGCTGGCACGCATCCGCGCCTTGCTGCGCCGCACGCAAACGGAGCGAATCCAGGTATATAAATTTGCCGATTTGACATTGGATACCGGCTCACGGCAGGTTTCTCGTGGCGAACGGCTCGTTCAGTTGACCGCCAAGGAATACGAACTACTGGAGTTATTCCTGCGCCACCCTCGCCAGGTGCTGACGCGCGAAGTGATCTTCGACCGCGTTTGGGGTTACGACTTTGGCGGCGAGAGCAACGTGTTGGAAGTTTATATCCGCTACCTGCGGCAAAAACTGGAAGTGGGGAACGAACAACGTCTGATCCACACCGTGCGCGGCGTGGGATATGTGTTGCGCGAAAACCCATAATGGTAGCTGAGGCTACCATAAATGTCCCTGCGTTTACGACTAACGATTATCTACTCGGCTATGACCGGGGGGATTCTGCTGCTGCTTGGCGTCGTCACAACTGCGTTGGTCAGCATCGCCTTGATCGGCCAGACGGACGAAATCCTTGCACAAACTGTCAACAGAATTACGGCGAGTATGCACGTTGACCAACGCGGCGGGCCAACTGTGTTCCTGCCGCAATTGAACCCCGCGGAGAATGTCTATGTCCAGATCTGGAATACCCAGGGCAACCTGGTTTCGGCCTCGCCCGGTCTGAGCGGCCTCCAGGAGCCGCTCGATCCGGCTGGGCTTCAGGCCGGCAAAGCCATATACCGGGATGTGTACATTTCGCAAAGCCATCTGCGCACCCTGAGCATGCCGGTCGAGCTTGGAGGCCATCCTTTCGTTGTCGTCCAGGCTGCGACAGGCTTGGCCCTGCTGGATTCGGTACGCCAAAGTCTGGTGGATATACTGATCATTACCGCACTTGTTGCCACGTTCATGGCCGCCCTGGCAAGCTGGTTCATCGCCGGCCAAGCCCTGGCGCCTCTCAAAACCGTCACGGAGACTGCACTACAAATTACTCATGCCGACGATCTTTCACGGCGCATCCCCTATCGCGGCAAAGACAATAACGAAGTCGGGCAGTTAATCTTCGCCTTCAACGAAACCCTCGAACGCTTGGAAAAACTGTTCGTTTCTCAGCAACGTTTCCTGGCAGATGTCAGTCACGAGCTGCGCACGCCTCTGACCGCCATCAAGGGAAACGCTGACCTGATGCGCCGGATGAAAGGCGTAGACGAGGAATCGTTGACCAGTATCGAGGACGAAGCTGACCGGCTGACGCGCCTGGTCGGCGACCTGCTGCTGCTGACTCAGGCCGAATCTGGCAAGCTGCCCCTCGATCTCAAGCCGGTCGAGCTGGACGCATTGCTGCTGGATGTCTCCAAGGAAATGCACGTTCTGGCGCGTGACCGGGTGCAAATCAAAGTCACCGAGATTGATCAGGTCCAGGTCAACGGCGACCGCGACCGGCTGAAGCAGGTGCTACTCAACCTTGTCTCGAATGCCATCAAGTACACCCCACAGGGCGGACAAGTGTTTATCAGCCTGGGCAAAGTGGGCGGCCAGGCGCGGCTGATCGTGCGGGATACCGGACCCGGCATCCCGGCCGAAGATCTACCCCACATCTTCGAACGCTTCTACCGCGCTGAAAAATCCCGCACCCGCTCGAAGACCGGCGGCTTTGGGCTGGGACTTTCGATTGCTTATTGGATCATCACGCATCATGGCGGCACAATCGAGGTCGATTCCCAAGAGGGCAAAGGGACAACCTTTTGTATTTGGCTTCCACTGCTAAGAACAGCCGAAGACTGATAACTGGTCACTGGTCACTGATCCCCAGCCTTTGCCCCGCCGCTTTGCAAAGACTGGCTCCCCCGGCTGCCAGCCATTCCTGCAAACGCAGGCTTTCACTTGAACCACTGGCAGCATCCTGATAAATGTCTCTCCCCCAATAGACATAACGCTGCGTCTCGGCTGCCCAGGTGGATTCGGGGCGGGAGATCACGCTAATACCGCCGTTATAGCCCGCCAACGCCAGGCCCGGGTCACCTTGCGCGGCTTCCAGAGCGCGCTTCAGATAGGACATGCCGCGCAGGGCGTTGGTATCCGGGTCATAGGGGGCATCCATGGCATAAAAGTGGTAAGGCATTACCTGAAATAAGCCCATCGCACCAGCGCGTGAGCGCGCCACCGGATCACCGCAGGATTCAATTTGCATTACGGTAGCTAGCAAGTTTGGATCCAGGCCGGATGCGACCGCCCAGGACTGAATCGCCACAGTCCAGTAGCGCACCTCGGGAGTGAAAAGGGATGCCAGTGCTGTGATCGTACCGTTCGATTGGATTGGTCGCGCTACCGGAGCCGGTTCAATCGGCGGAACCACGGTCACGATTTCGCCGGATAGGTTCACCGAGGCCGAAACTGAGGCGGTCGGCGACGAACCAAGAGAGAGCAGAACCAGGAAAAAACCGACGACGAGCACCGCCAGGGGTGGAAGTACAAATCCCGACAGGCAGCCGCCTCTCGATGAGACGGCTGCCTGCGCGAAAGGAGGAGCGGAGCAGCGGTTGGGCATGACTCCAGACATTTTTGCTTAGGAACGACGGTCAGGTTTGCTGTATTCGGGTTCGTGCGCAGCACGGGAATCCATCGAGAGAGGATGGTAGGTTGGCTCCTGGCGGGCTGCGAAGCTCGTTGCGGGCCGCGCGGCTTTCGGTGCGGGGCGGTACGTCGAGGTGATTGGATTGCCGATAGGCGCATGTGAGCGGAGCGACGAGGCAGCAGGTTGGGTGGCAGGGCGGCCTTGCGAGTTTGAGCGGTCATCCACTGAACTAAAGAGCCGTTCACCCGCGATTGAGAAGGTACCGATGATCAGCACCCGGATCAGCCAGACCATGATCGCCACGAAAGCTGGCACGACCTTGGTCAATGTGCTGCTGCTAACGACCACGCCACTGGCTAGGCTACTATGATTGACGATGGCAACCGAGACGCCCCACCAGGTCAGGGTAGCATTCATCCCCGCCGCCAACAACCAAGCCCCGAAGAGATACCAAACCTCAGCCGGCTCGTCGCGTCCCTGTTCGGGCGTGAACAGGCGGGCAATGCCGGCAAAGTCAATTCCGCAGAAGGCGATTGCAAGGATGGTTGACCAGCGCATCCCAGCAAAGGCCAAGTTGCCGAGTACATCTTGCAGGGCAAATTGGGTGGTGCTGTAGTTGAAAATCTCAAAGGCAAGCAGGGCGAAAACGATGATAATCCCCCATGCCAAGCCGCGTTTCAGGGTGACACCCTTGAGCAGATTGCCCGCCCCACGGTTCGAACGAAAAATGGTTGCGCTCATTTCGACCTCCTCTAGTCGAATAATAGAACGTGTGTTCTGTTTTATGTCAGCATTATAGAACAATTGTTCTTACTTGTCAATACCCAATTTCTTTGATAAAGTTGGGAGGAGACATAAAGTCTGAAAACATTCGGAGGATATCTTGCCTTCTGACCTTCTCCCCATTGACGAACTGACTTACCCCGAGGTCGCCTCCCTGCCGCGCGACATCCCGCTCGTGCTACCCTTAGGCCTGGGATATGACCATGTGGCTCTGGCAGCACGCCTCGGCAATCCGCCCCAGATTGGCCGGCTGCCTGCGCTGCCCTTTGGCTGGCCCGGCAGCGGTTTGGATGTGCCGCAGCCTCTCTTCGAGGCAGTGCTGCGCAACCTGCTGGGCAACCTGCTCGAAGATGGCTTCACACAAGTATTTGCACTCGCCCCTGCTGGACTTCAGCTCGCCGCTGACATTCCGGCTTTGAGTCTGCCACGCCGCTCGCCTGCCCTGCCTGCGCCAGTGCCGCAGGCACAGGTGAGCCACGCCGAAGGGTCACCCGCCACCCGTCACTTGCCACCCGTCCCCCTGCTACTTGACTCCGACCGCGAAAAAGTCGTCATCATCCCCATCGGGCACACCGAACAGCACGGCTTCCACGCCCCACTCTCGACTGATACGCTCATCATCGAAGCCATTGGCAGGGGCACAGCGGAAGCTGTCCCAGAGCGGGCGGCCTGTTTACCGGTTACGCCGTACGGGGTCAGCACGCACCGGCGCTCGTTCCCGGGCACGTTCAACGTAGGTGGGCGGACATTCGAGGATTTTTGGCTGGCGATCATAGATACGCTCGTCGGGCGCGGCTTCAACCGATTCTACCTGCTCACCGGCCACGGCGGGAATGTCTCGTTCCTCGTCAATGTGGTCAAGTACGCGGGCGAGCGGCATCCGCATATTTTTTGCGCCACGAGCGGACTGTACCTCAACGGCCCGAAAGGAGCCGCGGCGTTGGAGGCAAGACGCGAATCCACCATCGGCGGGATGGGCCACGCCTGCGAACTGGAGACCTCGCTCATCCTGGCCTTGCGCCCGGAGCTGATCCACCTCGAGCGCGCCGTGGATGAGGTGGATTTCATCGCCACGCCCTCCTACTACATGGACTGGATTGAGGGCGGCGCGCTGGTCGCCAACCCGCCTTGGGGCGACGACACGAAAACCGGCGCGTACGGAGCCGGGTCGCTGGGGACGAAAGAGAAAGGCGAGTACTGGCTGAAGGTGGCAATCGAGGAGAAAGTGGATCACGTGATGGAAATCCACGAGCAATACCGTCGGCGGCGCGAGAGAAGGCCGGGGCCGGGATAGGACGCGGACACCCAAAGAGCGGGGGCAGGCGAGCGCGGATGAACGCGGACTTTAAACCATAAAAACCCATCCGCGTTTTTCCGCGTCAATCCGCGTCCCGTTTGTTTTGCGCCAAGCAGGATACTCGACGTGAATCCGGTCAGGGGGATTGAAAGATATATCCAAACGGTGAAATCCCGACAGTAGACCTGCCTCCCGGCGCATCGCATCGTCCCCCACTCTGGACATCGGTCGGAACATTAATCGTGTTTCCATCAGCCAGCGTCAGGCGGATGACCGCGCCGCCGGGGATGGCCGACTGGCACCAGTTATCCCAAATGAGATTAAATCCCGCTGTCCACCCCGGCCATAGACCGGTCCTGGCCGCCGCACTGTACTGCGCTTGCTCGGTGGCAGCGGCATTCGGGGTCGCACTGGTTATATCGAAATAATGATAATCAACGTCAAACGGCCTCCCGGCCGCGTCCACCAGGATGACCTGCGGCCAAGTTTGTAAATAACAGGGGGCATTGCTGATGTTCGTAAACTGCGCGCCCAGCAGAATATGCCCGGTCGCACCATTCGAAGCGGAAGCAGACTTCAGATCCGTGGGGCGGCACGGACGTGAATCCGGCGGAATGGTCGGGATAGGCGTCCCGGTCGGCTGGGCGGTCATCGTGGCAGCCATGGCAGTGCCTCCGGCAGACTTGGTTGCAATGATCGCTGTGACCGTGGCATCGTTAGCGGGATAGCCGTTCGTCTGCGCCTCTGCCTCGGCAGTCAACGCGATGAGTTTGGGGTTTGGCGTCGCGGTGGCTGCACAGGCAGCCAGGATACAAGGTAAAATAAAGGGGAGAAAACGTCTCATTACAGCCTCCGAATCCCATTCTAATTTGGTTACATTAAAAGGCCATGATATGAACGAAAATGCCCTCCGCGCCCGCCTGGAACAGCTCCGCAAGGAGATCAACTTCCACAACTACCGTTACCACGTGCTGGATGCGCCGGTCATCAGCGATCTCGAATTCGACAAACTGGTGGCCGAACTGCGCCAGATCGAGTCCGAACACCCGGACTGGGTCACGCCCGATTCGCCCAGCCAGCGAACCGGCGGAACGGTTTCAGAGAAGTTCGAGAAGGTCCGCCACCCGCGGCCGATCCTGAGCCTCGCCAACGCTTTCGGTGCCGAGGACGCGCGCGCCTGGTACGAGCGCGTCCGCAAACTAGACGACCGGGTGGAGAAAACACACTTCACGGTCGAGCCGAAGATTGATGGGCTGAGCGTGGTCTTGCATTACCGGGACGGAATCTTCGTTCAGGGCGCGACGCGCGGCGATGGAGAGATCGGCGAAGATATCACGGCGAACTTGCGCACCGTCAGAGCGATACCGCTGAAGATCCCAGTGAGCAATGAACAGTTATCAGTAAACAGTGAACAGTCATCAGTGAACAGTGACGCGCGGCAACCGTCATTGTTTTCCTCTCACTTGTCACTCGTCACTCGTCTCCCGCCTTATCTGGTCGTTCGCGGCGAAGTATTTATCCCAACCAAAGAGTTCAACAAGCTAAACGAGAAATTGGCGGAAGCCGGTGAGAGAATCTATCTCAACCCGCGCAACACCGCCGCCGGGTCGCTGCGCCAGCTCGACCCGTCCATCACCGCCTCCCGCCCACTGACGCTGCTCGTCTACCAGGTTGTTTATTCGGAAGGCGGCGAAGTCCCGTCCAGCCAGTGGGAATTGCTGGAATGGCTGAAAGCGCTCGGCTTCCCGGTCACGGACGCGGCCCGCCGCTTCCCGGACCTCGAGGCTGCCATCACCCACGCGGAATCCTGGGCCGACCGCCGCGACGAACTGGCCTACGAGGCCGACGGCATGGTCATCAAGATTGACGACTTGCGCCTCGCCGCGGAACTCGGCTTCGTGGGCAAAGACCCGCGCGGGGCCATCGCCTTCAAGTTCCCGGCACGGGAGGTGACGACGAAACTGCTCAGCATCGAGGTCGAGGTCGGGCGGACGGGTGTGCTGACACCGCGCGCCTCGCTCGAACCGGTCGAAATCGGCGGCGTCATCGTCAAGAACGCCACCCTGCACAATTTCGACTACATCGCCGAGAAGGACATCCGCGTCGGCGACCGGGTGCTGGTCAAGCGCGCCGGGGAGGTGATCCCGTACGTGATCGGTCCCGTGACCGAGGTCCGGAGCGGCGCGGAACAGCCCTACCGGCCGCCGGAGCAGTGTCCCGCTTGCGGTCAGCCGGTGGAGCACTTCGAGGGCGAGGTGGCGTGGTACTGCGTCAACGCGGCCTGCCCCGCACAATTGGTGCGAAACGTGGAGCATTTCGTCTCGAAGGGCGCGATGGACATCACCGGGCTGGGGATCAAGATCGTCGAGCAGTTGATCGCCGAAGGGTTGGTGAAGGATGTTGCTGATCTGTTCACGCTGAAGCGCGAGGACTTGCTGCAACTGGAGGGCTTCGCCGACAAGAAGGCCGACAATTTGCTGGCCGCGATTGTGGAATCGAAGAAACAGCCGCTACCGCGCCTGCTGACCGCGCTCGGCGTGCGCGGCGTGGGCGAGGTCTCGGCGCGTGACCTCTCGGCAGCCTTCCCTTCGCTGGACGCGCTGGCCGCGGCTTCCGCCGACCAGTTGCAGATGGTGGAGGGAGTCGGTCCGAACATCGCCGCCGGTATCGTGGA
>CAYZIQ010000090.1:8645-12362 GCA_964478375.1 uncultured Chloroflexus sp.
GCAGAAGGCGCAGGCGCTGGGGGTGAAAGTGATTGTGGAAGAAGACTTGAGGAAGTTGGTCGGCCAATAGCAGACTTCCGAAGTCTTTGCGACTTCGGAAGTTCTACTTTACAGCATTGATCATTTCAACAATGCACTAATCCTGGGTAATACGTCCTGCATGATGGGATCGGGCAACTTCGCGATCCTTTCCGCCTCCCTCACCCGCCAGTCCAGACTTTTGACTTGGTCAGCAAGTACTACCCCACTGATGGGCAGACCCTCAGGCAGGGCCACCTCGAAGGGATAGCCTTTCACCTGGCTGGTGATGGGGCAGAACAATGCCAACCCGACCTTCCCGTTATACGTTGCGGGCGAAAGCACTACCGCCGGGCGGCGGCCAGCCTGCTCGTGCCCGACTTGCGGATTGAAGGCCAGCCAGACAAGATCGCCGCGCTCAGGGATGTAGGTCATCACCACACCTCGTTTCCAACCGCCTCGCCGGTATCCACTGCACGATGGACATTCTCCAACGTCACTTTTGCCAGCAATCCCTCCAGCGTGAGAGCCTCATCGCTTCGCTGGATGACCAGTTTCCCATCTTCCACCTTCATTTCCACTGCAACGTTGTATTCCAATTCCGCCTCTCGGATGATATGCTTTGGTATCCGCACAGCAAGACTGTTGCCCCATTTCTGCACACGAGTTTTCATCTGCGTCTCCTTTGTATATATATTGATGATACATTGTTTGGGTAGATTTGACAAGTCTCCCCTTCTGCGCTACACTGATAACTGCTCACTGATTACTTTTCTCGCTCGAAGCGGAGGCCACATGAAACCCCTTCACCTTTTACTCACGCTGGCGCTGATCATTCCTGCCTGCCGCCTATCCCCCACGCCCAAATCCGAGATTGACTGCGCCGGGGCACTCGAAGCCCTCTACCAGGCGCGGGGCGACATGACCTTTCCAGAGAATTTCCAAACCGAAAACCCAGCCAAGCAGGGCGGCGAATTCGACGCCAACAACTATTTCCAGGCACTCACCCACCTCTCGATGCAACCGGGCTACGTGCTGGATTACGTCTATCACTTCGACGGGATGGGGGGATACCCCATGCTCTACGCCCGGCCGGCCGGACAGGCGCCCTACGCCACCGAGGAGGAGTACGCCGCCAGCGGAGACAACTCGGATTACCTCGACTACGTCCAAATAGATGACACAGCGGATGGATATTTCCAGTACGTAATGCTGGACGTCCTCGGCCCCCAGTTCTACCTCTTCTGGCACGCCAACTACAATGACTACCAGATCATTTGCGATACGGCGGCCGCGCGGAGCATCGGCTCCAGCCTGGGAGACTTTGGCCAGCCCATGTCGCCCCTATCACGCCTGCGGACGCTCCTGTTGCGGGACGTGGCGCCCACCGTCAGCACTGGCGAGCAGACCGTCGAGGTCCGGCTGGTGGTATTCACCAAATGGGGCGGCTTCCTGCGCTGGACGTTCACCATTGACCGGAATTTTCCGCACCGAATCCTGGATGTCAAAGAGGAGACCCTCGTCCCTTACGACTGCGGCGTGATGTTCTGAACACCAGCTTTATACGATCCTTCGACTCACCTTGTTATGCAGCCAGTCATTTTCCAGTTTCACATACCCCACTCCAACCGACAACTCAGCACCCCAATGAACACCTCTCGCACTTCACTCCGAAAGCAATTGATCGGATGAACTCAGTTGGTCCATCGTACGCACTTTGAAGGTCACGGCTCTTTTTCAAGCCCCTGTTGAATCACATTTCCCCTTTTTCGCGAAGGGGCTCCCCCTTTGGGGACAACCCTGGCGTTGGCGGCAGGTCTTCGATTGTTCGCAATCGCGATTGAATGTTGAAACTAACGACCACTGCAACGCGGCTCATCCAGTTCATCCTCCGCCCCATTTTCTATCTCCTCTATCACCAGTTCGCCTGGGTGTATGATCGGGTCGCGGCGGTAATTTCGCTTGGCCATTGGAACGAGTGGGTGTACGCTATCCTTCCCTACATCCAGGGCCCGCGCGTGCTGGAGCTCGGCCACGGGCCGGGACACTTGCAACTTTTCCTACACGAGCGAGGCTTCCAAACCTTCGGCTTGGATGAAAGCCGTCAGATGAGCCGCGAGGCAGCGCGCCGCCTGCGCAAGAAAGGAGCAAGTGTCAATTTATCGCGCGGCCTGGCGCAAAGCCTGCCTTTCGCAAACGTAGTTTTCCACAGCGTAGCGCTCACTTTCCCCAGCGAATACATCTTCGACCCACGCACGCTGACAGAAATCCACCGCGTGCTCATGCCGGGCGGACGGCTGGTCGTTTTGCCGATTGCGTGGATCACCGGCAAGCGTCCGCTCGAGCGGCTGGTAGCCTGGCTATTCCGCCTCACAGGCGAGGCGCCGGGTAAACCCGGGAAACTCAATCCGGAGTTGAAAAGCCGATTCGCGCGCGCCGGGTTCGAGGTCCGCAAAGAGACGGTGCAGTTTGAGTCCAGCATGTTGCTTTTTATCCTGGCAAGGAAAGGGCAAGAATCTTCACGCTAAGTTCCAGGCCCCCGGTTTCTCGAAGGAACCGGGGGCTTTCATTAATGATTTTGATGTAAAATGTAGGCATGGAAATCCAGATCGCGGTCGCCAAGGTCAACAAATATGCAGTCTCTGAAAGCGGCGATACGCTCGAAGTCGTCGAGCGTCCCAACGGCGGGCTCTCGGTCGTGCTGGCAGATGGGCAGACATCCGGGCAGGGAGCAAAAGCCGTCTCGATGCTGGTCGTGCGAAAGGTCATTGGGCTGCTGGCCGAAGGCGTGCGCGACGGGGCAGCAGCACGCGCCGCGTCCGATTCACTCTATACCGAGAAGAAGGGCAAAGTCGTTTCCACATTGAACGTCGTTTCGGTGGACCTGCAGACCGGTACCGTCGTCATCACCCGCAACAACCCGGCGCCCATCTTCATTTCACGCGGCGAGCAGATTGATTGTCTCGGCTCGGAGTCGGTGCCCATCGGCGTCTCGCGCAATGTCCGGCCGGCAATCACTGAGATCCCCGTCGAGGCAGGGTTGACCATCGTCATCTTCACTGACGGGCTGATGAACGCCGGCGAGCGGAGAGGCCGGCCGATGGACGTGTGCACCTCGCTGAAAGCCATGTTGGAAGACCAGGATCCCTCTCCGCAAGGGATCGCCGACGCGCTGCTCAACGAGGCCATCCATTTGGACGAGGACCGTCCCTCGGATGACATGAGCGTGGTAGTGCTCAAGGTATTGAAACGCCGGGGTGATGAAGTGCGCCGCATGACTGTCCGGTTGCCGATCAATGGGAGGTAAGAGGGGTGGACAGTTGTACCATCTGCCGCATGACAATGATGGATGATGATCAACCACAAAGCACGCGGAGATCACCACGATAAAAAGCGGGAAGAAACAGTTATTGGCGTGGTGGGGCCCTGCGGTGCGGGAAAAACCACGCTGACGGAAGGACTGAAACGGCTCGGCTATCGCGCCCGTGCCATCGTCCAAGAACATTCGTATGTCCCCTCCATGTGGCAGCGCATCACCAACCCGGACATCTTGATTTTCCTGGATGCTTCGCATTCGGTCACCTGCCAACGGCGAAAACTGGATTGGACGGAAGCCGAATACGCCGAACAGCAGCTGCGTTTGAGCCATGCCAGGGAACACACAGATTTCTATCTCATGACAGATGAGTTGAGCATCGA
>CAYZIQ010000091.1:0-12257 GCA_964478375.1 uncultured Chloroflexus sp.
AGGGTGCGAAGGCGGGGGATGAGCTTTCAATGTTGTATCAATGGTCGGGAGCAGAGGAAGCCCGGCTGAATGAGATTCTCAAGCCCTTAGTGGACGCTTGCGGGATCGTGTTCAAGCCCGAATCGACCCGTGACCAGGCGTTGCTGGATACCAAAGTGCAGGCTGGCACCCCGCCCGACATTGCCTTCTGGAATGTGGCTCAACTGGTACAATACCAAGACAAGCTCAAGACGATGGACAGTCTGGGAGCGCATGCCGAGAACTATGCTGTGTTCTTCAAGGATCCTGGCACGATCAACGGCAAGTGGCTGGGCTTGCCTGTGAAGGCGGACATCAAGACCATCATCTGGTACAGCCCGGCTGTGTTTGCAGCCAAGGGCTACACTGTACCCACGACCTGGGCTGAGCTGAATGCCTTGGTGGAGAAGATGGTGGCGAATGGGGATGTGCCGTGGAGCATGGGCATGGAGTCCGGAGATGCCACTGGCTGGACTGGTTCGGACTTTATTCAAGACATCCTGCTGGTTCAGCAAGGGCCGCAGTACGTGCTGGACATCATCTCTGGCAAAGTGGCCTACAACGATGCGGGGGTGAAGCAAGCCTACGAGACCTATGGCAAGTGGGCGATGGATCCCAAGTACACGGTGGGAGGTGCACAGGGGACGCTCTCGACCGGCTTCCTGGATGCCATCTACAAGGTCTTCTCTGACCCGCCGGAAGCCATGATGGTCAAGCAATCTGGGTTTGCGGGTGGTGAAGTTGCCAAGAAGTACCCCGACCTGGTGTACGGCACGGACTATGACTTCTTCCCCGTGCCTGGAGCGCAGGGGCTGCAGGGTGGTGCGGACTGGATGATGGCCTTCAACGACACACCTGCTGTTCGTGCGTTGGTGGCATATCTGTCCTCCAGCCTGGGAGGAGCCAACTGGGCCAAGGCCAGCTTCGATCTCTCGCCCAACAAGGGTGCGGCTGGCAACTATGTTGACCCGGCATTGATCAAGAAGGGTGCGGCCCTCGCCAACACGCAGGGCTTCACACCGGACATTGGTGACACCATTCCCGGCGGCTTTGGCAAGGCTGAGTGGACTGCCATCGTGACCTACGTCAACGGCGGCAACCTCGATGCGGCTCTCGCCGCAGCTGCCCAAGTGCAAGCTGAAGCGACGAAGTAATCCCGAAAGAAAAGAGCCGGGCGTCCGTGATTTGGGCGCTCGGTTCCCATATCTGGTCAAGGCACCTTCCGGCAGGATAATGCCAGTTTAACGGTATCCTGCCGGAAGGTCTAGAAGGAGATGCGAGGTATGGGCGCGAAAAAGCAGCAAATCCCCGGCATCATGCGTCAGGGTCGCCTGACGCCCTGGCTTTATCTCTTGCCCGCCCTGCTGGTGATGACCACTTTCATCGTCTATCCGGGGCTGAACACTTTTTACCTGAGCTTCCGCAATAACACGAACACGGGTTGGGCCGGCGACAACTGTCTGGCTGGCTCGCCGTGCTGGGGCATCTTCGAGAATTACCGTTATGCCTTGACCTCCGAGATCATGCAGACGGCATTTCTCAATAACCTGAAGTGGATCCTGATCATGGTCAGCGGCACGGTCATGCTCGGATTGTTGATCGCTGTCCTGGCCGACCGCGTCCGCTATGAATCCATTGCCAAAGCGATCATCTTCCTACCGATGGCGATCTCGTTTGTGGGAGCGGGTGTCATCTGGAAGTTCGTCTACGACTACGGCTCCGGGCAGGTGCAAATCGGTCTGCTCAATGCACTGGTGACAGCTCTGGGAGGGAAGCCAGTTTCCTGGTTGACCATGCCGCAGGTGAACACCATCGCTCTGATCGTCGTCGGCGTCTGGATGTGGACCGGATTCTGCATGACCATCCTGGCTGCGGCGCTCAAGGGGGTGTCGGTGGAAATCCTGGAAGCAGCTCGCGTGGATGGGGCCAGCGAGTGGGCCGTATTTTGGAAGATCATGGTGCCTCAGATTTTGCCTACCATCACTGTTGTTGTCACCACGATGGTCATCAACGTACTCAAGATATTCGATATCGTCTACGTAATGACCGGCGGGAACTACGGCACTGAAGTGATCGCCAACCGAATGTACATCGAAATGTATACCAGCTTCAAAGCCGGAAGAGCGGCAGCGATTGCAATCGTTCTTATCGCAGTTATTATCCCGGCCATGATCTTCAACATCCGCCGCTTCCAGGAACAGGAGGCGACCCGATGAACGTCACGCGTTTCAGACGCTGGTTCCAGGGACTTCCTACCCATGTCATCCTGATTGCCGCCTGTTTGATTTGGCTGCTGCCGACACTTGGCCTGCTGGTCACCTCGTTCCGCCCGTTCCAGGATGTGAACGAAACCGGCTGGTGGACGGTGCTCTCGGCGCCTGAAGGGGAGAGGGAATATCGGGCTTACTGCGTGGCGTGTCACGGCAACGACGGGCGGGCTATCGCTGCGGCCGATCTGACCAACGCTGACCTTATACAGAATTACCGCCGTTCGTTTTCCCTGCTTGTCTCACTCAAACGCGAAATCAACGGGCAGCCCCACATGGGCGCGCTATCCGTGCCCGATGAAAATACCGCGGCCACCATCGCCGTCTACTTGCGGCGCATTTCAGGCATTGACGCCCGGCCGCGCTTCACATTGGATAACTATATTGATGCCTTGGTGGGTTATCGAGGCAAAGCCACTTATGAATCAGACTGCGCCAGCAGGCAGCAAGCCCTCGACCTGTTCTGCGATTGGCACGACCTGGGCAATCCACGCGGCATGGGGCGCGCCTTTCTGAACAGCTTGATCGTTGCGATTCCTTCCACCATCCTACCTATTCTCTTCGCGGCCTTCGCTGCGTATGCCTTCTCTTGGATGCACTTTCCGGGGCGGCAATGGATGTTTGCCCTGCTGGTCGGTTTGCAGGTAGTTCCGCTGCAAATGACGCTTATCCCGATTTCCCGTCTCTACGCACAACTGGGTCTGAATGGCACCTTCCTCGGCATCTGGCTCTTTCACACCGGTTTCGGCCTGCCTTACGCAATTTACTTGATGCGCAACTTCATCGGCAGCCTACCGCACGAGGTATTCGAGTCCGCCTATCTCGATGGCGCTTCCCACTGGACTGCCTTCTATAAATTGGCTATTCCTCTTTCGGTTCCGGCTATTGCCTCCTTAGGCATCTTCCAATTCTTATGGATCTGGAACGACCTGCTCGTCGCGTTGGTCTTCCTCGGCGGACAGCATCCGGTGCTTACCTATCAAATCGGCAACATGGTCACCTCGCTGGGGAGCGGTTGGCACCTGCTGACCGCGGCCGCTTTCATCTCGATGGCCTTGCCGATGATCGTATTCTTAGCCTTGCAGCGCTACTTCGTGCGCGGCCTGCTGGCTGGATCGGTAAAAGGCTAAAGCCCAACGGCAATTGATCAGGCAATTCAAACCCTTGTACCTCAAGCCAGGCCGTCGGAACTTGCACAACGGCCTGGCTCATTAGGCAAACTGGAATATACTACTAGGAAGGAAATGATAAACCTGAAATCCGATCATGGAAAAAACTGACTCGCTTTGGTATAAAAACGCTGTTTTTTACGAACTCTACGTGCGCGGCTTCTACGACAGTAACGGGGATGGCCATGGTGACTTGAGGGGCCTGATGCAAAAGCTGGATTACCTGCAAGAGTTGGGCGTTGACTGCTTGTGGCTGCTGCCAATTTACCCCTCTCCTCTCAAGGATGACGGTTACGACATCGCTGACTATTATAGCATCCATCCAGATTACGGCAGCCTCGACGATTTCAGAGCGCTGCTTGAAGCTGCCCACGCCCGTGGCATTCGTATCATCATGGACCTGGTGCTTAATCACACTTCTGATCAGCATCCCTGGTTCCAGGCCGCGCGCCGAAGGTCCCCAGAGCAAAGCGAAGGGGGCTCCGATCCAGCCTCTCCCTATCGTGACTACTACGTCTGGAGCGACACCGACCAGAAATACCGCCAGGCGCGCATCATCTTCGTGGACACGGAAAAATCCAACTGGACCTGGGACCCGGTCGCTGGCAAATACTACTGGCACCGCTTCTATGCCTGCCAGCCCGACCTGAACTATGACAATCCGGCCGTGCGCGCCGAGATATTCAACATCCTTCGTTTTTGGCTCGACCTGGGCGTAGACGGCTTTCGCGCCGACGCGGTGCCGTATCTCTTCGAGCGCGAGGACACAGACTGTGAGAATCTCCCCGAAACCCACGCCTACCTCAAACAGCTGCGTCGCTTCGTGGATGAACACTACCCCGGCCGTATCTTGCTGTGTGAGGCCAATCAATGGCCGCAAGACGTACGCTCTTACTTTGGCTCTGGGGACGAGTTCCACTTGGCCTTTCATTTTCCGCTCATGCCGCGCATATTCATGGCAATGCAACGTGCTGATCTTACGCCAATCAAGTGGGTGTTGGAGCAAACGCCGGTCATCCCCGATGAATGCCAGTGGTGCACATTCCTGCGCAACCACGACGAACTCTCCCTGGAAATGGTCACGGAAGAAGAACGTCAGGGGCTGTGGCAAGCGTATGCGCCCGATCCACGCATGAGGCTGAACCTGGGCATTCGCCGCCGGTTGGCGCCCTTGTTCCGTGATGACCGTCGAAAGATCGAGCTCGCTTACTCCTTACTCTTTACCCTGCCTGGCTCTCCAATCATCTACTATGGCGATGAAATCGGCATGGGCGATGACCTCCAGCTCCCCGACCGTAACGGCGTGCGCACGCCCATGCAATGGGAGGATAGTCCTGATGCCGGTTTTTCGACCGCCGATATACTTTACGCGCCCGTGCTCAACGACCGTCAATATTGTCCCCAACGCGTCAATGTAGCTGCGCAACGCGCCGATGCGGGTTCGCTATGGCACACATTGCAGAAGATAATCGCTATCCGAAAGCAATATAGTGCCCTGAGTTGCGGGAACATAAACTGGGTGGATTGCGGCACTTCAGCAGTAGCAGTTTACCAGCGCGCTTGTAAAGGTGAACAGTTGCTCGTCATTAATAACCTGAGCGCCATTTCTCAAACCGTAGACTGCTCTTTACCCCCGGGTATTACGGATGGAATAAGAGATATAATGACAAATCAGCCAGCCAATTTCACCGACGGGCAGTTGTCGCTGATGTTGCGGCCCTATGAATATCGCTGGTTGCTTTTACCCATGCAGAAAGGGTAGACCCCTAGAAGGATTTTTTAAAACGAAATTTGGGAACGAAGATGTACACGGGTGATGAAGTCGCCCGCACACTTACCGCCCTCCCCTGCTTATAAGGGGATGCGCTTTCTATAATTATAAGAGTTAATAACTTATCAAACAGGAGGCTTGATTTGGCTGATATTCGCATTGAGAAACTCGCTCATATCCTCGTGGATCACTCGACAAGCATTCAACCCGGCGACCGGGTTGCCGTCGAGGCCACGACCGCGGCTGAGCCACTGGTCCGTGCCTTGTTTGGCTTGATTCTGGAACGGGGCGGTCACCCACATTTGCTGCTTGAGCTCCCCGATCAGGACGAGATTCTGTTCGAGAAGGGTGGCAACGAACATCTCGGCTTCGTCCCAACCTTCCGCAGGCTGGCTTACGACCAGTTCGAATCGCGCATCAAAATTGCCTCAGCTACTAATCCCCGTGCCTTGACCCACGTCCCCCCGGCCCGGCAGAAACGACGCCAGAAAGCCCTTGCTCCCATCCTGGAGGCGCAAATGCGCCGCGGGGCGGAGAAAGCTTTCAAGTGGGTCAGCACGCTCTATCCTACTGAAGGCTACGCCATGGAGGCTGAGATGAGCCTCAAGAACTTCGAGGATTTCGTCTTCCGGGCCTGTCACGCCGACGAAGATGACCCGGTGGCTTATTGGAAGGAGGTGAAGGAGAAACAGCGTAAGATCGTTAAGCGCCTGGAGGGACACCATCAGGTCGCCCTTTACGGCCCGAATGTGGATCTGACGCTCTCGATCAAAGGCCGGAAGTTCGTCAACGCCTCTGGTACCCACAACATACCAGATGGCGAAATATACACCGGCCCGGTGGAAGAATCGCTCAACGGATGGGTCAAGTTCACATATCCTGCCATTTATACCGGCGTGATGGTGGAGGGCGTGGAATTGACTTTTAGCAACGGCAAAGTGACGCAGGCCAAAGCCGAGAAGAACCAGCCATTTCTGTTGGAGATGCTCGAATCGGATGCGGGGGCGCGCTACGTTGGTGAGTTCGCCATCGGCACCAATTACGAGATTGACCATTTCTCGCACAACATTTTGTTCGACGAGAAGATCGGTGGTACCTTCCACATGGCGCTCGGCGCGGGCTACCCTGAGACCGGCTCCCGCAATAAGAGCATCATCCATTGGGATATGATTTGCGGCATGGGCGAAGATGCCGACATCAAAGTGGACGGGGAAGTGGTCTACAAGAACGGGCAGTTCACGTTCTGAAGCGCAATCCGTAAAACGTAAGGGCGTAAACGAGTTTGATTCCGTTTACGCCCTTATTGTTAACAAATCCGCTTTATTTACGCTCGCCAAAAGCCGCGCCGAACGGGGCGCACATCCCCTGAGGTGACGAACGCATCCGCATCCGTCTCGTGGACGATCTTCTCCACCCTTGCCACATCCTTGCGCAATACGCTGCAACTGAGTAGGCTGACCGTGCCATCCTTGCCGCGCGCCGGGATCTCGGTCACGGCGAAACCGGCCTGACGCAGTGTCTGCGCCAGGATCGCGCCAAGCCGCGGGCTGACGATCTGCAAGTGGATGTGCCCAATCGCCAACCGCTCCTCGATGAGCATCCCGACCACGTTGCCGGTTGCAAAGCCGGCCGCGTAGCCGACGATATTCAAGGGATTGTCCAGGTTGCTGAGCACGGAGGTGATGGCAATCACAAAGATGGCCGACTGGCAAAAACCGAGCACCCAGGCGATGCTTTTCCGCCCGCGCATCACGAATAACATGCGCAACGTATCGAAGGTCATGTCGGTGACGCGCAGGCCGAAAATAGCGAGTGCGCCGAGCCAGGCGGAGGGGGAGAGCAAGATTTCAGGCATCTTTATTTCACCGCAGGCAGATACAGCCGTTCAACGTATTCTTTGACCATCCGTCGCGTGCTGAACTGCGGCGTGACCGTGCGCAGGGATTCTTTGACCCGCGCTATCCACTCGAGTGGAATATCCTCGCCGCTGCGGTCTTCGTAGTACAAGGGGATGATCTCGTTTTCCAAGATGCTGTACAAGCTTTCGGCGTCGGCTTGATCCTGCGCCTGGGTATCAGGGTCGGCGTCGTCGCCAATCGCCCAACCGTTGCGACCGTTGTAGGCCTCGCGCCACCAGCCGTCCAGCACCGAGAAATTAAGCACACCGTTCGAGGCGGCTTTCATGCCCGAGGTCCCGGAAGCCTCGTTCGGGCGGCGGGGGGTGTTCATCCACACGTCCACCCCCTGCACCAGGTAACGCGCCAGGTTCATGTCGTAGTCTTCCAGAAAGACCAACCGCCCGCCGTTTTCCGCCTTCTTTACATTGCGGTAAACCTCCTGGATCAGCATCTTGCCCGGCTCGTCGGCAGGATGGGCTTTGCCAGCGAAGATGATCTGCACTGGTCGGTTGGGGCGATTGATGATTTTCAGCAGGCGCTCCAGATCGCTGAAGACCAGGCTGGCACGCTTATAGGTGGCGAAGCGGCGCGCAAAGCCGATGGTCAGTACATAAGGATCGAGCAGCGCGCCCGAGGCGATAACCTGCACCGGGTGATAACCGCCGCGCATCCAGCGCTGGCGGGCGCGCTCCAGGATATAAAAGGCCAGTTTGCGCTTGAGGTGCATTCGCACGGCCCATAATTCCGCACCTGGAATGTCGTTGATTTTCGTCCAGATGGCCGGGTCGTCAAGGCGGTCCAACCAGTCTTCGCCGAGGTATTTGTCGAAGAGCACGCGCAGACGACGAGCCATCCAGGTGGCGGTATGTACACCGTTGGTCACGTATGTGATCGGCACGTCGTCTTCTTCGACCTCAGGCCAGAGAAAATTCCACATGTGGCGAGCCACGCGCCCGTGCAGCTCGGAGACGGCATTACGTCCCTCGGAGAAGCGCAGAGCCAGCACCGGCATGCTGAAACTCTCGCCCCAATTCTGCTGATGGCGGGCCAGATCCACGAATTGATCGCGGTTCAAGCCGAGCTCAGGCCACAGGGACGAGAGATATTTGTCGATCAGCCAGAGCGGAAATTCGTCGTTGCCGGCCGGGACGGGGGTGTGCGTGGTGAAGATGTTGTTGGCGCGCGTCTTCGCCGCGGCAGCCTCGAAAGTCTCGCCGGAGGCGACCAGTTCGCGCACCCGTTCCAGGGTCAGGAAAGCCGCGTGACCTTCGTTCATGTGCCAGACGGTCGGGTTGTAATCGAGGGCACGCAAGGCGCGCACGCCGCCCACCCCGAGCAGCATCTCCTGGGCAATGCGCAGATCGAGGTCGCTCCAGTACAGGCGCGCGGTCAACTGACGGTCGGCTGGATTGTTGTCCTCTACGTCTGTATCCAGCAGGTACAGTGGTACGCGGCCGACGCGCAGCTCCCAAATCTGGGCGGTGATAGCGCGGTCGGGGAATTCGACCGAAATGGTGAGCGGATCTTCGTTTTCATCCAAAACCAGCAAGATCGGCAAGTCCTCGACGGCAATGGGGTTGTTCTGCGCCTCCTGCCATCCGTCGTCGGAGATGCGCTGGGAAAAATAGCCCTCGGCATACATCAAGCCCACACCGACTAGCGGCAGGCCGAGATCGCTGGCTTCCTTCAGATGGTCGCCGGCCAGCACGCCCAGGCCGCCGGAGTAGATAGGCAAGATCTCGTGCAAGCCAAACTCCATCGAGAAATAAGCGATGGCCTGCTCGCAATGGCCGGGATGATTTTGGGCGCACCAGGTATCAGTGCGTGTCAGGTAAGCATCAAATTCGCGGCAGACGCGGTCATACAAATCCAGATAATTTGTGTTCTGTGCGACGGCATTGATCTCGGAACGCCCGACCCGCTCCAGGAACACGAACGGGTTGTGGTTGACGCGTTCCCACAGGGCGTTGTCAATGCGGTTGAAAAGCCGCTGAGCATGGGGATTCCACGTCCACCAAAGGTTGTAGGCCAGTTCTCCCAGGCGAACGATGCGACGTGGCAGGTCGAAGTGGTTGGGGGTTTTGGTGCGGAATGTGGTCATGGTTGTTTCCTTCAAAGCGGGAATGATACCACGAGATTCAACGAGTCAACGATTCGGCGAGTCGACGATTCAGCGGGCCAATGATTCAGCGATAAAATAATGCCATGGCCGAGACCGTCCAACTGTTTGTCACTTGCTTGATTGATACCTTCTTCCCGCACATCGGCGAGGCGATGGTGCGCGTGTTGAACCGCTCTGGGGTGTGCGTGGAATTTCCATCCGCCCAGACCTGCTGTGGGCAACCGGCCTTCAACGCTGGACTTCGCTCCGAGGCGCGACCGTTGGCTGAACGCACCATCCGCGTTTTCGAGAAAACCAAAGGCGATATCGTCGTCCCCTCCGGTTCATGCGCGGCGATGATCCGCCACGGCTATCTGGAACTCTTCACGGATCATTCGGATTGGCTGTCGCGCGCCGAGGCGCTGGCGAAGCGCGTCTACGAATTTACCGAGTACTTGGTGGATGTGCGCGGCCTCATAGATTTGGACGCCTGCTGGTTGGGACGACTGACCTATCACCCCTCCTGTCACCTGCTGCGCGGCCTGGGCGTGGATCGTCAGCCGCGCGCTCTTTTGGCTGCGGTCAAGGACGCCGAGATCGTCGAGCTGCCCGAGCGCGAAGATTGCTGCGGCTTCGGCGGCGTTTTCTCGTTGGAACATCCCGAACTCTCGGCCGAATTCCTGAAACGCAAGATTGCTAACCTCGAAAAGGCCGAGGCTCCCACGCTGGTCGTCGCCGATACCGGTTGCCTGATGCACATCCAGGGCGGGCTGCACCGGCAAGGTAAAAGCCAGCGTGTGGTGCATATCGCCGAAGTGCTGGCGAGGCAGTGAGGAGTGAATAGTGAATAGTAATCAGTTTCGTGAACGCATTCGCGCTTCGATTGCCGACGAGAATCTGCAACTTGCCCTCGACGCCAACGCCCAGCGCCGCCGGGTCGGGCGTTTGGCCGCCTTTGCTTCCCTCCCCGACCACCAGGAACGCCGCGCCCGCGCCCACGCCATCAAAGCGGATGTGGTGGCGCACCTCGACGAATACCTGGCGCAGTTCGTTGAGCGCGTCACTGCCAACGGAATCATCGTCCACCGCGCTGCCGACGCAGGAGAGGCGGTCCGAATTGTCTTGAAAGTTGCGCAAGAATCAGCGCGGGAGGACGAGAAGCAAAAAGCAAAAAACGAAATCCGCATCTATCCGCGCTCGTCTGCGTCCCCTATTCTTGTCGCAAAATCCAAATCCATGGTCTCCGAGGAGATCAACCTCAACCACGCTCTCGAAGCAGAAGGAATACGCGTCGTCGAGACCGACTTGGGTGAATATATCGTCCAACTGCGCGGCGAGCGGCCCAGTCACATCATCACCCCGGCAGTCCACCTCCGCAGGCAAGAGGTGGGGCAACTGTTTGCCGAGAAGCTGGGTATTCCCTACACTGAAGATATTCCCACGCTTACCAATACCGCCCGTAAAGTCCTGCGCGACGTTTTTCTTACGGCTGATGTCGGCGTCTCCGGCGTCAACTTCGGCGTGGTCGAGAGCGGTACCCTATGTGTCGTTACCAACGAGGGCAACGGGCGCATGGTCACCACTCTCCCTCCCATCCACATCGCGCTGATGGGCATCGAGCGCCTCGTCCCCACCCTTGACGACCTCGCCCTCTTCCTCTCACTCCTGCCGCGCTCCGCCACCGGCCAGAAACTCAGCGTCTACACCAGTCTGATCAACGTCCCACTCCCCTCGACTGCGCTCGGGGCAAGCCCCGGCCAGACTCGCCACCTGATCCTGCTCGACAATGGTCGCACTGCCCTGCGCAACTCACCGCTGGCCGAGAGCCTCTACTGCATCCGCTGCGGAGCGTGCTTGAACGCCTGCCCGGTCTTCCGAGAACTGGGCGGGCATGCCTACGGGAGCATTTACCCTGGCCCCATCGGCTCGGTCATCTCGAGCGCGCTCGTGGACCCGAAGTTTGCGTCACTCGCCCAGGCCTCGTCCCTGTGCGGGGCTTGCCGGGAAGCCTGCCCGGTGGATATTGACCTGCCGGGGATGTTGTTAAGAGTGAGGGCGGGTCTTTCACCACGAAGGACACGAAGTGACACAAAGGAAGGAGAAGGGATTCCCTTCGCGGTCAAACTTGGACTCCGACTTTATCGCCAGGTCGCCGCGTCCCCATGGCTGTTCACGCTGGCGCAACGGACCGTGGGCCTGTTCCCCCTCCCTCGCTGGATCCCCCTCCCGGCCTTTACCGGCTGGGGCACCAGCAAGGATTTTCCACGCCCAGCGGCGAGGCCATTCCGAGCACGCTGGAAAGGGTTGAACCGCGAAGGCGCGAAGGAATTAAGAAAGCGCAAAGAAACAAATAAGGCGGAAAAACTAATAGCGAAAAATCTAGACCTGGTTGAACAGTTCACCACCGAATTGCAAGCCCTCGGTGGGAGAGTGATTCGCGTGACCGAGCAAACCGCGCCCGCGCGGCTGGGGGAGTTCCTCCGCGAGCGAGGCATTGACCACGTGCTGGTGGATGAGGCCGGGGCGGAATACGTGACCGGCATCGAAACGGTGCGCGAACCAAGCCCGACGGTCCGCGCGGGCGTGACGGGCGCTTTGTGCGGCATCGCCGAGAGCGGGTCCGTAGTGCTGGTCAGCGGCGCGGGACAAACACTGACCGCCTCACTCCTGCCGGAAATCCACGCGGTTGTGCTGAAAACCTCCCAGATCTATGCCAGCCTCCCGCAGGTCCTGAACCTGCGGGAGGTCCGGGAAACCGCGGCCGGGGTCATCGTCACCGGTCCCAGCCGCACCGCCGACATCGAAATGACGCTGACCATCGGGGTCCACGGGCCGGGCGAACTGCACGTCTTTTTGATTGACGATTCGGAGGCCGTCTGATAAAATCACGTCCGCTCGGCGTAGGCGGCTTCGAGCCGCCATACGCCACACCGCTGACATGAGCCAGCGGTGCCACAAGCCCCCATCGTCTAGCGGCCCAGGACGGAGCCCTCTCAAGGCTCAAACAGCGGTTCGAGTCCGCTTGGGGGCACT
>CAYZIQ010000092.1:0-12164 GCA_964478375.1 uncultured Chloroflexus sp.
TTTTAGGTGTGGTGATTCTACTGAGCGCAGTTTCAAATTTGGTGAAAAGGGTATTGGATAAATTGAGTTGGTACGTGCCCGTCGCTTTATCGCGTTTCAGATCATAAATCATCCACCCTATCTCTGCATCCTGCTCACTAACGGTTTCGAGGCTCGGAAGTTGCTCGAAAAATCCTCGGTGGAGAACAACAACGGTTTTCTTCCCCCATTGATGCAAAACGCCTCCCTTGAAAATCAACTGAGGAGCTAATCGCTTCCGTGACGACGAAAGATAATCGGGCTTGGGATAGTTTTTAACAGGCCAATCAATCTTACAGTTTTGTTCTGGATTCCTTATGTAGTTCTGGAATCCATTGCTTATATTCCCGCTGATATAAACTGCTTGAACCTCAATCGCCCCAAAATCCGCTACAGATTTGTTGTCATTCAGAACTGCCAGAACAATATCAATATTTCCTGCTGCCTTGCCGAACTTATCGCTCAGACGAACCTCGGTTAGTGCAACAAACTTTTCATCACCAAAGAAAAATCTTCCTGCATCGGAAAGTATCGAATAATTCTGCCTAAAACGAACTGGACAGGTTATAACAAGATCGTTCCCTTGAAATATGCTACATACACCCAAAGGGTTTTGGATACTGAATTTTGTACAATTCGGGCCGGTCGAGTTGTGAAAAGGGCAGAGGCGGTTTTTACGATAGTTAATCGCCTCGGCAGACATGTTGTCCACGGGAAAACCGAAAACTTCAGCAAGCGGATTTCTAGGCATGTTTTCCTCTCACGAATAGATTAAACCGAGTACGCGAAACTGTCAAGATACAGAATTACCACTCCCATTTCATCAACTCCTCCATCGCCTCGCGCGCCGTGAGATCCAGCTGCAGCGGGGTGATGGAGACATAGCCGGCACGGATCGCGCCGAAGTCGGTGCCGGGTTCGTCCACGCCGGTTGGAAAGTCGCCGCCGATCCAGTAGTAGGGACGGCCGCGCGGGTCGCGGCGGGCGTCCAGCGCATCGCGGTAAAGGCGCAATCCCTGGCGGGTGATCAAAAATCCTCTGATTTCATCTTCTCTCAGATACGGCACGTTGACGTTCAGCAACACTCCCTCCGGCAGGCCGTTTTCCATCACCCTCTGCGCCACGCGGCGGGCGATCTTTGCAGCGGTGCTGTAATCCAAAACACCGTGATGATTCTCCGGCGCGTGCAGTGAAACGGCAATCCCCGGCACGCCGCCGATGACCGCCTCCATGGCTGCCGTCACCGTGCCGGAATAGGTTACATCGTGGCCGATATTCTCGTGCGGATTGATGCCCGAAACCACCAGGTTAATCTCCTCCTTGACCACGCCCAGCAGGGCCAGCGCCACGCTGTCGGACGGTGCACCGTCGGTGGTCAGGGCGGAGGTGCCATCGGCCAACAGCACCTCACGGGCGCGCAGCGGGCGATCCATCGTCTTGACATGCCCAGACGCCGACCAATTGTGATCCGGGGCAAAGACAATGACTTTTCCTAGCTCGCGCATCGCCTGCGCCAGCGCCAGCAGACCGGGGGCTTGCACGCCATCATCATTGGTGACCAGGATGTGCAAGTTAGTTTTCATTTACACATTCCAAAAATCAGTGGTCATGCGCGCCTTCTGGGATTATTGTATCAGAAACTGTAAGAACCCTTTCCCTTGAAGAGAACGGGTTCTTGGGAGACTAAACTGGTGAATAATATGCCTGCCAGATCCGCCGATATCGCTCTACCTCCTCCTCCCACCGCTCATCATCCCAACCCAACTCTGGCTGGACGATGGCGCGGATGCGCTCCATCTCGTTCAACCCGCCGCCGGGCAAGTTGATCGCCAGGCGCAGACGGCGCGCCAGCAAGTCATCCAGGTGCACCACGCCCTCGGCGCGCGCCGCCCAGCGCAGCTCAGTCCACAGGGAGGTGCCGGCGCCGATGGCCTCCAACTCTCCTTGCTGCGCGATCTCAACCAGGTTGCAGGCTTCGCTGCCGTAACGTCCGAGCAGTCGCAGGCGCAGTTCGGGCGGCAACTCGCAAACGGTCATCTCAGACGGCAGAGGGTCGAGGACGCGCTCCTCGCGGCCCAGGCGTGGATGCTCCGGCAGGACAGCACGCACGGCGCGCAGGGCGGTCTGCGCCATCAGCCGGAAGGTGGTCAGCTTGCCGCCGCTGACGGTCAGCAGCTCAGACTCGTTCCACAGCACGAACTCGCGCGACTCCTTGCTCGGATCGGCCTTGCCGGTATCCACCACCGCCCGCACCCCAGCCAGCGTGGACTGCACATCGGCCAGTGAAAGGCCCAAGCCGGGGAAAGCGTGCGTGACCGCGTCCATCAGGTAGGCAGCCTCAGCCTGACTGACACGCAAATCAGTGGCTGGGGCCGCGCCGTGATCCACGTCGGTGGTACCGACCAGGGTCACGCCCTCCCAAGGAAAGATGAAGACCGGGCGTCCATCTTTGGGGTGAAGGAAGGTGACGGCACGCGTCAGGGGAAGTTTGCCCGACGGGAAGAAGATGTGACTGCCACGCAGGATGCGCAGGCGTGCCCGACCCTCAACCTGCTGACGCAACCCGTCCGCCCAGGCGCCCGTGGCGTTGATCACCGCCCGGGCGCGCACTTCGGCTGCTTTCTCGGAGCCGGGCGCGAGGCGCTGCTGCGAGCGGTCAGTCGAGCAGTCCCGCACCGTCACGCCGCAGACGCATCCGCCAGTTTTTAGCAGGCCTTCCACGCGGGCATAGTTCAATGCCAGCGCGCCATCTTGCGTCGCTTCAAGAATCACGCGCAGCACCAGCCGGGCGTCATCGGTCTGGGCATCGAAGTAGCGGTAACCGGCGACCATCTCCGGCGAGGTCAGTTGCGGGCAAAGGGCACGCATGCCGTCCGGCCGATAATAGGCGTGGTTCCACTTGAGCGCCATGATGTCGTAGAGCGACAGGCCCAAGCCGAAGACCCAGGCCGGGATCTTGTCGCCGCGAAAGTTCGCCATCAGGAACGACAACGGTATGACCAAGCCGCGCCCTTCTTTCAACAGGTGCTCGCGCTCGTGCACAGACTCATAGGTCAATTTGATCTTTGCATTACGCAGGTAACGGAGGCCGCCATGCACCAGCTTCGAGGAACGGCTGGAAGTGCCGGAGGCGAAATCACCCTGCTCGAACAGGATGGCGCTTAGCCCAGCGCGGGCGGCCTCGCGTAGAATGCCCGCGCCGGTGATACCCCCGCCGATGATGACGAGATCGAATTCGCGGTCGAGTTGCGACCAGACGGTGTCACGCCAATTGGTTGTCCACATATCGTTGTCCGTAAGATGTGATTCGTGAAGCGTGATGCGTAAAACGTAAGTAATGAAACGCGGCTAATCCTCTAGTAATTTGCCCGGGTTCAGCACGCCTTGCGGATCGAGCGTCCGGTGGACGGCCGCCAGCATTTGCATTCCTAGTTTGCCTTTCTCGGCAGCGAGATAGGGGGCGTGATCCAGGCCGACGCCGTGCTGGTGGCTGATCGTCCCGCCGTGGGCCACGATGACGCGGCTGGCCGCACCTTTCAGAATTTGCCAGCGGCGAAGGGTTTCGTCGGGGTCCGCTCTTCGACTTCGGGCTTTGACTAGCTCAGCCCTCTGCTCAGGGCGACGGTAGAGGTAGGTGATATAAATGCCAGCCCCATCCTTGTACACGTGCGAGAGGTGGGCAAAGACCAGCACGCGCTCACCGATCTCTGCCAGGCCATCGCGGATGACCTGCTGGGTTTCTTCCGCCGTTGCCAGCACGTTCTCCCACGGGATAGCAGTTTCGAGCGTATCCAGAGCGTAACCGCGCTCCCAGAGCGTGTTGCGCAGATAGGGTGTCAGGAAGCGCGACTTTTTCCACATCTTGCCGATGGACGTGCCGGTCCACAGTCCGCCGTGGGCGTGGATGATCGCCCGCGCCGCAGCGAATTGCTCCCTGGCAGCCTTGCCTCTCTTTTCTGTGGTGAATCCCGCAATCAGCAGGCAGCGTCCTTTGTCATAGCGCAGGAAGGATAAGCTGCGCTCTGCCCATGCGACGAGCGCCTCCTTGCCAGAGAGAGCCAGCGTGGTGGTGGTCTCCAGCGCGTTGCTCAGGCGCAGCATCGAGAGTCTCAGCCCGGCCTGGGCGATCTCGCGCACCGCCGCCGCGCCCGATTCCCAATCGTGGAAAAAGAAAGCATGGAAGGATTCTTCTTCCGGCAATGGACGGACGCGCAAGATGGCGCGGGTGATGATGCCGAAACGCCCTTCCGAGCCGAGGACCATCTGGCACAGGTCTGGCCCGGCGGCCGAGGCGGGGCGGGGAAGGAGATCCAGAGCGCCGAGTGGGGTCTCCACGTGGCCGCCAGCAAACAAGTTCTCAATGCGTCCATAATAGTAGGATTGCTGCCCGCTGGAACGGGTAGCAACCCAGCCGCCGAGGGTGGAATATTCAAAGGATTGCGGAAAGTGGCCAAGGGTATAGCCGCGCCCGTTGAGTTGTCTTTCGATCTCGGGGCCGGGGATGCCTGTCTCGAAGGTCGCCAAGCGGCTGGTCTCGTCTAGTTCAAGCAGACGGTTGAGGCGCGAAAGATCGAGGGTCAGGACGGGCACGTCGCCGGGGAGCGGGTTGATGTGCCCAACCACGCTCGTCCCACCACCGTATGGGATGACCTTGGCGCTGGTTTGCCTGGCATAGTCCAACCACTCGCGCACCTCGGCTTCTGAGACAGGATAGGCAATGCCATCGGGAAATGTCCCTATCTGCCCGGAACGCAGAGCGATCCAATCCGGCAGCGACTGCCCGCGCGCATGGCGTAGGCGTTCTTCGGGGTCGGTCAAGAGGCGGCGGTGGGGTGAAAGGCGCGAAGCGGGGATGTTCGCCAGGGAACACTCCAGCGAGACATCCTCCAGGAGCGGTCCTGCGCCGACCAGCGTTTCCAGATACTGCGCCGCGGATTCGGGCAACGGATAGGCGGTGGCGTCATCGCCCCAGCCGTTCCAACGTCGCATAGGGTCTCCTTGTGCGAAAGGTCAGATGTATTCTACAACCGCATGGCGGTTATGGCAACACCTGCAGTTGACAAGGGTGCCATAATACTCCGTGGATCCCCACATTAGGAGATAGGCCGTCCATAAACCGTCACCCGCCAATGTAGCCTGAAATCGAATTACCACATACAGCGGTTCAAAAAATAGATGACGCCCAACAACGCCCCGCGGAAATTCTTCGTAGGGCGCTCTGCTTCAGGAGGACGAACAGCCACCCACCTCTAAAAAATCAACCCGATGGCCGCCCCTACCATCGCGCAGGCCAGGTTGACCAAGTCATTGTTCAGCCACCTCCAGCCGCGGATTTGCGCCGTTTCTGTGCCGCAAGTGTGGACGGGGTGACGCTCGGTCTCCTTGTCGCATTGCGGGCAGTGGTAGATGGCCTGGACTGTCGCGCCGAGCAGGGAGTCGAACAGCGCGCCGGCAATGCCAGCCAGGGTAATGACTAAAAAGTAATAAGTAAAAAGGGATGCACGGTCGTAAGGATTGAGGGCAGCAGCCAGGATGGCGACAAGCGCCGCGCCGGCCAGGGCGGAGAGCGTCCCGTAGAGCGAGATTGCTCCTGAGGTGCCTCTGTCCGCTGCCTTGCCGTTGGTGATCAAGCGCGGCGAGACCGGGTTGAGCACGCCCAGCTCGGTGGCCCAGGTGTCGGCGTTGACAGCAGCCATCGAGGCCGCGAAGGCCAGCCAGGGCCAGGAGGCGGCAGGGAAGAAGAAGTGCAACCCGGCGAACAAGGATGCCACCGCACCGTTGGCGAGCACTTGGGCGGCGTCACGTTGGCCGCCTTTCTCGAACTTTTCGCTCAGAGCCAGTTTTCGCTTGTGGAATGAACGCGTCAGCGCGCTGGAAGAGATGAAGAAGGTCAGCAAGATAATCGCCCACCGCCAACCGCCCAAGCCGAAGATCAGCGTGCCAACCAGTATGGCAGCGTAAGCACCGCTGCGACTCAGGCTGTGAGCGCGGTGGGCCAGAAAGGCAATGATGAGGGCAAATAGGAGGCCAAGGAGGAGTTGAGGCATAGGGAAGTCCTATTGCTTATTACGTTTCATGCTTGGTGTGGTGAGGCGTGATACATGAAACATGACACTCTATACGTTTCTAGATGGGGGTCGTGACGATGAACAGCACAGCAAGCAGGAAGAGCAACGCAGTCAGAGCGCTGGAGGCCCAGAGGATAAAGGCCAGTGTGCATTGCCCCTCGCGGCGGTAGAAATACAGGCCAGCAATCCAACCGATGGCAGAGAGGAAGACGCTGAGGATGGGCAGCAGAATCAAACGCGCGCTGGCGACCGGCTCCAACGGTCCACCATAGGGCTGAAAGCCTAACGGCACGCGCGGCAGGGTCGGAATAAGCAGACTGACCCAGATCAATAGCCCAACGTTCAGGAATAGTCCGGCGAGCCAAAGATAGCGCGCCAGTGCACTTTCCCAGGCCTGTGCAATGACAAAGGTCGGATAGAATGACTGCGCTGAGGCTGGTGCCAAGCTGCCCATTTCGATGGCATGTTGGAAGTCCTGAACGAAGGCTGCCGGGTCATTCGGTGAGATGGCGAAGACGCGCCGCGCTGTAGCAACCAAAAGTATCTTTTTACGATTAGCAGCCATGAATTCAACCGGCCCGAGGTCCGGCTGGCGGCGGACGCCAAGCACCGCGCCGGGCAGGCAGAACCAGGGCAGACGCAGAGGCGATGTCAGATCAACGACCGGGCGCACCCATTCCACGTCCGAGACCGGGATTCGTTCGATGCGCAGTCCCCAAGTCAGAGAGAGCATATCTCGGTCGAGGCTGTAGCTGGCGTGCATCAACGCATACGCTCGGTAGACCAGGATGGGCAGAGGAATGAACGCTGCTACCGCTAGCAGGCTGAACAGGGTCAGCGCCAACCCGACTCCCGACTCGAAGGCACGCCAGGCACCAAACATCGAAATGCTCGTCAGCGTCACGATAAGGATAGTATGGAGGGCTATCCCAGGCTGTCGGGGAGGGGGATATTGGGCGGGTTTCATCGGCCCCTCAGCACAGCGCGCAGTATCTGGCAAACATGTTCGACCTGCGCCTCGCTCATCACGCCGGAGAAAGGCAGTGCCAGCCCGCGCGCACCCAGGTCTTCCGTCACCGGGAAATCGCCCGGCCGATAGCCAAAGCGTTCGACCATGTAAGGCTGAAGGTGGATAGGGGCGAAATATGGACGCGCCGGCACGCCGCGCCCTTCCAGCGTCTTTGCCAGGCAATCGCGGTCAATGCGCCGCTCGAAGCGGACAACGTACACGAACCATGACATGCGCGTGGTAGACGGCTCGACAGCTTGAGTCTCGACCTCAGGCATTTCCGCCAGCCGCTCTGCGTACCAGGCCGCCACCTGCTCGCGTTTCTTCAGCAGCTCGTCCAACCGGCTCATTTGCGCTGTCCCCAGCGCGGCGGACATCTCGTCCAGGCGGTAATTATAGCCCAGGTAGGTGTGTTGCAGCCAAGTGTCGCCCACGGCACGGCCCTGGTTGCGCAGAGCGCGCATGAAATCGGCAGCCACATCATCGTCCGTGACGATGACGCCGCCCTCGCCGGTGGTGATTTGCTTGTTCGGGTAAAAGGCGTAAACGCCACAATCACCCTGCGTCCCGGCCTTACGTCCCCTATACTCTGCTCCAAGCGCTTCGCAAGAATCTTCGATGACCTTCAAGCCATACTCCTGAGCAACTTCGCGGATGGGATCCAGATCGGCGGGCTGGCCGAAAACATCCACCGGCAGAATGGCTTTGAGGGAAGCGAGGGACGAGTGACGGGGGGCGAGTGACGTGTGACGTGTGACGGGCGGCATGCGGCGCGGCAAGTATTTTCGAACGTTCTTCGCGGCGTCGGCAACCAATTCGGGGTTGATGTTGCCCGTGCGCGGGTCCACATCCACGAAGACTGGCACGGCATTCTCAAACAGGATGACATTAGCGGAGGCAACGAATGAGAAGGGCGTGGTGATGACGTAGTCGCCCGCGCAGATGCCGACGGCGCGCACGCACAGGTGCAGGCCGGCTGTGCCGGAGCTGACCCCGATGGCATGCTTCCGGCCGCTGAAATCGCAGAAGGCTTGCTCGAACTCCAAGATGCGCGGCCCCATGCTCAGGTTAGGAGTCTGTAGTACATCCAACACGGCTTGGCGGTCGGCGTCGGTCAGGTCGGGGGAGGACATGGGGATATTAAGATTGTTGATTGATGATTGATGATTAATTGGCACGATGACCTTCAGTCATGATTCTTTGGGAGTAGACTGATCACTGATAGTCGAAGGCTGTTCACTGGACTCTGGCCCCAAATCCAGCTCGACCGCGTCTTCCATGCGGATCTGGCCGCGCAGGAAGGCGCCCTCTTCAGTGGCGAAAGAGACTGTGGTTACGTTCCCCCAAATTCGACCCGTGGCGCGGATCTCGACCTTTTGGGCCAGGATGTTGCCGCGCACCGCTCCGGCCACGATGACAGTGTTGGCGCGAATATTTTCGCAGGTGACGCGCCCGGTCTCGCCGACGACCAATATTCCGCGCATGGCAATCTGCCCCTCGAAGGTGCCCTCGATGCGCACACCGCCGGAGCCGGAGATATTGCCCTGCCAGATGACCCCCGCGCCGAGCACTGAAGTGATCCGCTCGACGGCTTGTACTGGGGCAGGTTGGGTTTGTTGCGTATTACGTTTAAACATATTTTCCACTAAGGACACAAAACATCACAAAGACAAAATAGAGCGCCAGTAATCTGCGCCCTATTTTATCATCTTCTGCCATTCCTCTCTCTTTTCAGGAAAGGGGCAGGGGGGAGGTCACTCTTTTCGCGGCGGTTCCGGCACGCCCATGATGTTGTACCCCGAATCGACATACAAAACCTGACCGGTGATGTGCGCGGCCCTGTCTGAGCACAGAAAAACGGCCGCGTTACCCACATCCTCGGTAGTGATGTTTTCGCGCAGGGGAGCCATCTCGGCAAATTGACGGTACATGTCCTTGAAGCCAGATACGCCAGCCGCGGCCAGTGTACGGATCGGCCCGGCAGAAATAGCATTGACGCGCACTCTCTGCGGGCCGAAATCGTAGGCCAGGTAACGCATCGAAGCCTCCAGGGCAGCCTTGGCAACACCCATTACATTGTAGTGCGGCACAACCTTTTCCGCACCGTAGTAGGTCATGCACAACATGGCCCCGCCAGGACGCATCAACGGTTGGAAGGCGTGCGCCAGGGCGACGAAGGAATATACGCTGATATCCAGCGCAGTGCGAAAACCCTCGCGGCTAGTGTTGTAATATGGCCCATTCAACTCCTCGCGCATGGCAAAGGCGATGGAGTGAATCAAGATATCAACCTGCCCAAAGGCTGCACCAGCCTGCGCGGCAACGGCGGCGATATTCTCGTCCTTCGAGACATCGCAAGCCTCGACGAAAGTGCATCCCACCGACTCTGCCAGCGGCCGTACGCGGCGCTCTAACGCTTCTCCGGCGTAGCTGATGCCAAGCCTGGCACCCTGGGCATGCATGGCCTGGGTGATGCCCCAGGCAATCGAGCGCTCATTGGCGAGACCGAATACCAATGCAGTTTTACCTGATAAAAGGCCCATTTTTCCTCCGTGATTCGATGTCAAGCGTTTCAGTGTCAAGTGTCACATTTCATGTATCACGTGACGAGGAAACACGTGAAATTCTAAATCGCCAGGGTTTAGATTTCCATGGCTCCGGCACTGTATATAACCCCACGCGTGGGCCAATCGTCACGGCTTCGTTGGGGATGGATGCCCCCGCCTCGATCCATAGACTCGTTGCCTGGTCGCACAAACTGGCGCCGTTCAGCGTCCTGTCAATGCCGAGTGCCTGGGTCAACTTGGCCGGGCCGTCCGTATCATGTCCGTTGCGGCGGGCGCGGATGATGGCGATGCCCTCTTTGGGCTGGATAGCACGGAGCAGCACCGCAGCCGGGAATCCCTCCGCCTCGGTGACCGCGTTCAAGCACCAGTGCATCCCATAAGTAAAATAAATGTAAGCATGTCCCGGCGGGCCGTACATGACTGCATTACGCTTTGTTTTCCCTGCATGAGCATGGCAGCCCAAATCCTCCTCGCCGATGTAGGCCTCGGTTTCGGTGATGATGCCGGCAAGGCGCTGGCCGTCCAAAATCCGCACCAGCCGCGCGCCAAGCAGCTCGCGGGCAACGGTCAGGGTAGGTCGGTTGTAGAATTCTTGGGGGAGAATGCTCACCACAGATTTCACGGAGTGTACGAAGATTTTTTGGGGATCAGTTGACGAGACATTTGATGCCGTACGTGAGGAGTTTGACATTGAAGTTGATAAGCAAACCGACCTTGCAACCCGAAAGACGCGGATAAGATAACACGTGTCCTCCCTGTTCTCTATAGTGAATTCTACGTAACCCTAAATCGAGCATCGCGCGCCAACGTCAGCCGCAGTCCCTCTTCCAGCGGAATGGACGGTGTGTAGCTTAGTTTCTCGGCCGCCAAGCCCAAGTCGGCGCACATGCGTGAGACACCTCCCTCGGTCTGGGAATTATAGACCACATTGGCTTTACTGCGCGTGGCTTCCAATACCAAACTGACAAGGTCGCGCACGCTGGTCTCGGTGCTGCTGCCCACGTTGATCACCAAGCCGTTGAGACCCGGTGCGATGGCGGCGGCCACCATCGCTGCGGTCACGTCGTCCACGTAGACGTAATCGCGCGTTTGCTGCCCATCGCTGTGGACAACCAACGTCCCACCGCGCAGCGCCTGGCGCAGGAAGTACGGTACCACCGGTGGGTGGGAGGGCGGCAGGTGCTGGCCCGGTCCATAGGCGTTGAAGATGCGCAAACTGACGGTTTCAATGCCCCACAACGCGCCGATCGTGCGGACGTAGTATTCCGCTGCCAGCTTTGAGACGGCATACGGCGAGCGCGGCTTGGGAGACTGCGCCTCCGTCAAAGGCTGGATCTGCTGGTCGCCGTAAATCGCACCGGAGGAGGCCAGCACCACGCGTCGGACGCCGACATCGCGCATGGCCTCCATCAGGCTGACGGTTCCGCCCACGTTTACGGCGTTGTACTCACGTGGGTACAGGATCGATTCTGGGACTGAAACCCGTGCCGCCAGGTGATAGACACAGTCCACCTCCTGAAGCAGCGTCCACAATTTGGGCCGGTCGTTGACGTCCCCGCGCGTAAAATGAACATCCGGGGCGAGCGCCTGGGGATCGCCGGTAGAAAGATCGTCCAGGCCGCGCACCTGGTGTCCCTCGCGGGCAAGCTGGTTGGCAAGAGCCGAGCCAAGAAAACCGGCCGCTCCAGTAATTAAGAAATTCATATTCGTCAGTGAAAAGATTATAGCACAGGCAAGAATAATGGCAGCCCGCCCTCGCCAGGCTGCCATTAATCACTGGTCAACGAAATGGATTACTTCGCTTTCCTGGCGTGCTCTTTCGCGAACTCTGCACCCCTGTGCAACGCCTCGAAGTTCTTGGGCAGCAAATGCTTGTGTCGACCTGGCATGTGCGCTGTGAGGGCAGCCTCAATGTCCTCCAGCTTCAACACAGGAAGCCAAGCCAGCAGCGCGCCAGTAGCCACGATATTCGCCATTCGCCGATCGCCAAGCTCTTCTGCGATCTCGTTGCACGGAACAGCCACCGAGGTGATATCGGTGCGTTTGACTTCGCGATCCACCATCGAGGCGTTGACCACCAACACGCCGCCCGCCTTGACCAGCGGTTCGTATTTATCCAGCGAAGGCAGATTCATGACGACAATAGCCGGCGGATTGTTGACCAGCGGTGAACCGATTTCCTCATCCGCGATGACCACAGTGCAGTTGGCCGTGCCGCCGCGCATCTCCGGGCCATAGGAGGGAATCCAGGTCACTTCCTTGCCAGTGTCCATAGCAGCATAGGCCAGCACCTGACCGGCGAACATGACGCCCTGTCCGCCAAAGCCTGCAAAAAGGAATTCAGTCTGCATGATGTTCTCCGTTCCTCGTGTCATTGCGAGCGAACGCTGGTCGATTAGGGTTGAGCGTTCTCCGCGAAACCCGTATTGCCTGCCCTGCCGTCCCCCGCACCTGCGGTTCGGGGCAGGTGTCGCACCGGCGTGCCGCCGTGCTCGCGGCACG
>CAYZIQ010000093.1:0-12152 GCA_964478375.1 uncultured Chloroflexus sp.
CGACTCGAAAATTGGCAGATCTGGTGGGAACTCTTCTTCGGGAACTAAGTTAGGTTATTATCCCCCCATAACGACAAGATTGCCGTTGCCTTTTTCCTTAGCCTTGTGCTCGGCTAAATTGGCGCGGTCGAGCAGCGTGGCTAGGTCGGGGATTTTATCGGTCAATTGAGCAATGCCGCAGGAGATGGTGACAGATAGCTCCCCATGTTTACTTGCCACCCGCGTGGAGGCGATTTCCGTTTGTAATCTTTCAGCAGCTTTCCTGGCGGTCTCGAGTCTGGTCTCTGGGAGTAGAACGACGAACTCGTCACCTCCGAAGCGACCAATCAGGTCAACAGAGCGCATATTGTGCACACACTGTCCCGCCACTGCCTTTAGGACCAGGTTGCCGGTGGCGTGGCTGTATTGGTTGTTGAAGTTCCTGAATCCATCAATATCGAAAAATATTGTGGAAAGGTTATGATTAAACCGCCGCGCCCGATTAACTTCGCGCTCGCCCAAGACCAGTAATCCACGGTAATTGTACACGCCAGTCAGCTCGTCGATGATCGCCAGGCGCTGTTCTTCGGCATAGAGGCGAGCATTTTCGATGGCGATAGCAGCCTGCAATGCGATGGTCTCTAAGGTGCGAATATTGTCTGCTGTGTAAGCATTCGGCTGATAGCTCTGGACAGTCATGACGCCGATAACCCGTTCTCTCAGTGTGAGCGGAATGCCGACGTAGGATCGGGATGGTCTCCTTAGGCCGGAGGTCGTTTGTGTGAAGGGGTGGGTCTCCGGTTTGTATAAGTCGTTCAAGTAGAGAGTCCGACGCGCCTGGATGACACTGCCGATGGTGCCGGGGTGTTCGTGAACGTCGCGGGATGGCCCGGCCTGGTATTGTCCATTCTCGTAGTAGAGAGGAATGTTGATCAAAGAACTGGCCTCGTCGTACAGCGCCACGTAAAAGACATCGCTCGGTGCAACCTGTTGGCATTGCTCGTGCAGGGTCTTTAGCACGTGGTCCATGTCCAGGCCAGAGGTGATGGCCAGGCTGATGCGATTGATGATCCCCAGTTGCTCAACATGCCGGTTCGTCTCTTCCAATAGACGGGCGTTCTCGATAGCGATGGCGGCTTGATCAGCAAACAGGCTGACGAGTCGGATTTCCTCCTGCGTGAAAGAGCCGATCTTTTGATCGTCGATGATGTTGAGAACGCCAATGACATTCCCTTTCGATTTGAGTGGTACGCCCAGTACGCGCTTAACCGTAACATCGTCAAAGACCGCAGCACGGTTTTCCCACTGACTATAATCTTCAACCACAATGGTCTCGTTTTTCTGAGCCACGCGCCCGGACAGGCCTTCACCAAACTGTAGGACCGTCCCTGCGAAGTCCTTACCCAGGTTGTAGCTGATCACCATTTCCAACGATTGGCCGTCTGGTCGCACCAAGTATAATCCACCCATAGGTGCTCCGAGCAATTCAGTCGCCCTTTGGACAATGGCATTGAGCAGGGAAGAAAGGTCCGGTTGAGAATTGATTTCCATCGAAGTTTCGCATAGAGCCCTCAACTCTCGGGCGTTGCGCGCGGCTGCCTGCTGGGCGAGTTTGCTTTCGGTAATATCTCGAATGGTGATCAACCTGCCACTAAACCGTTCCCGCTGGGTATAGATCGGGGAGACTTGCAGTTCGATATGACGGGGTGGTTCTTGGATAAGGCAGATCTCGGCTTTTGATTTCAGCGTGTTTTGATATTGGGACAATATTTCAGGCCAGGCTGCAAGAACACCCTCGAAGGGCTGGCCTACGACCGATCTTGCTGTGGAGCCGAGCCATTGTTGGGCTGCCGGGTTGATATCTACAATACGGTTCTGATCGTCCAAGACCAGCACGCCGTCGCTCATGTTCTCGACAAGCGCGTCGCGCGCAATAGGTACAAGCTCGAGGAGTTGAAACTTGAAAATTCCCAAGGTGAGGATCAAGCCAGTCAGTGTAAAGGTGATAGGCGTCAGGTCCAGACCAGAGACCGGGCTTAACCCCGCTACGTAGAATATGTTTCCCAAAATCGGGAAAATCGATCCAGAAATTAGAGTACCGATCTGGCGGCGGAACAATCTCGGAAAACGGATGAAAGCCCAGATCAGGATGACCATGCCAGTTGTGATCAGTAAATAGTTGTACCCCGCGAAAACCCAGAACCATGCGCCATGGCCATAAATCAAGAGGGCAGGATCACTTGGATTTGGAGTGTAACTGGTCCAAATCAGCTTATGCCAGTCATTTGTTGCAGCTAGGATGATCGTAATGACTGGTATCAGCCATAGAAAGAACCTGTCTCGGCGCGTCAGCCGCTTCTCCAGGTTTGTGTATCCCAGAACGAAATACAAATACAATACTGGGCTGCAGGCTGTGCCCAGGTATTCGATCTTGGCCCAAAACACCTTTGCCGGAATGTTCACGGCCGCAATTTCAAAAGCCGCCCCTAAGCACCATTCCGTGACCGCAAAAAACAGCCACGCCAAAGCATTTTTGCCCGGCACGGCGCGCTGACGTATAACAAGGTATGCTGCGATGGATGAGATGACTGCTGTGACAAAGAAGATGAGTGGAAAATGGGAGGATTGCCAGTTCATGTTTCAGAACTCGTGGCATGCAGGCGCTAATGCATTTGCGAACAGTATATCACAAACGTGACTGTGTGAACCTCGCTTACGCAGTTGATAGAGAAACCAGCGTCCTAGGGTTTCTTCGCCAAAATAACCTGGAAAATTGGGAACGTGATCCACACCCTGGCCTTATCCACAGCGATTGATAGGGCAACCCCTCCCAGCATCCCTATCCCGATCGGGCCGAGCCTCAACCTGTGACTAATCCTTGGGCCGATGCCTCGCCGGAAGTTATCAGCCAGAACTGGATGCCGAGAAGCAATACCAGGCAAATCCCCATTCGCGCAAGCATCGTTTCAAAGGACATCGCTGACGCTTCCAGTAGAGTATCCGTTTTCGACGAGTGTAAGGCGTTCGGAGCAGGAGGAGAAGTGATGTTTTTCCTAAAGGCTTATAGGCTTTTCCAGCTTACGTATACCTCGCAACCTATCTGGTTTTTCGATTCCCGGCTCTTCCACTAACCCATTCACCCCGCAAACCTACTTCCCGGTGATCAGTTCGAAATGGCACATGGCATGTCCGAGTCAATGCGCGGCAGGCGAAAGGCGTTGACAGGCGTTGGCTAGGAGAACGAACCTCTGGTGTGATAGATTACGCGGCCAGTCCCTCGGTCGCGTCGGATGCTCTCGAAAAATGGCCGAAGGAAGCAAGGATCAAAAAAGCCTGCATTTTGCAGGCTTAGGGAGGAAAACCTCGTTTTCGAATGCCGAGGGTGGGATTTGGACCCACGACCAAGGGCTTATGAGTCCCCTGCTCTACCACTGAGCTACCTCGGCAAGTGGCCTAGATGTTACTATGGGGTGACATTTTTGTCAACGCTTCGATTCTGCTAACGAATTTGTGGGTTAATAACAGCAGAAAATTTGGTAAAATTGATACTAGACAAAAAGTTATCGGATTGCTATAATGAGCGTTTGCATTTTCGCCATGCCCACTGCCGCCAGTGGGGTATCAATACGACAGTGCATCTTTAGCGCATCTTTCCGACCAGGCCCCAAAGTTCAGGAGAAATAAATGGCATCTGCTCTGCCCCTTAAGAATTACGCGCGTATCCCGTTCTCGCTAGATCTACCTAACCTGATCGAAGTACAACTGGACTCATTCGTACGTCTCAAAAATGAAGGACTGGGGGATCTCCTCCATGAAATCTCGCCCATCGAATCTTATAACAAGGGGATGAAATTATATTTCCCCAGCCGTAGCCCCGAGGCAAAGCAATGGGGGTTGAAGTATTGGTTTGGCGAGCCAAAGCATACCATCGAAGAGTGCGTAGAGCGCGACCTGACCTACGCCAGCCCGTTGTACGTGTCGGTCTTGCTGGCTGGCCCAGATGTACCAGAACCGATCAAGCAGGATATTTTCCTGGGTGATTTCCCCGAAATGACCGACAAGGGAACGTTCATCATCAACGGGACTGAGCGTGTCGTTGTCTCGCAGCTGATCCGTTCCCCAGGCGTTTATTTCGAAGCGCCCACGGATCGGGCAACGGGTCGCCCCTTGGCGATGGCCAAGCTCATCCCGGATCGTGGCGCGTGGATGGAATTCGAGACGCGCAAGAGCGACTACATTATCCTGAAGTTCAACCGTAAACGCACCGTACCAATCACCGTTTTCTTGCGAGCCATGTCGGTGGTCAACGACGGTAATGGTGAGGATATCTTGACCGCTGGAACCGACGAGGAGCTTCTGGCCCTGTTTCAAGATGTGGATAACAACCCGGAGCGACTCTTTATCCCTTCGACCCTGCGCCAGGAACCAGAATGGGACCTTTCCGGTGGCCTGACCATCGCCGAAGCCGCGCTCATCGAATTCTTCAAGCGTATGCGTCCGAGCGATCCGGCCACGTTGGAAAACGCTCGTCAGTTCCTCGAAGAGCAGTTGTTTGACCAACGCCATTACGATCTGGAACGCGTCGGCCGCTATAAGCTCAATCAGAAGCTCGACCTGCAAATTCCCATACCGCATCGCACCGTAACCAAGGCTGATATCGTTCGCCTGGTGCGACGTATGATCCTGATTAACAATAGTGTCGAGCCACCAGACGATATTGACCACCTGGGCAATCGCCGCGTCAAAACAGTGGGCGAGTTGATCCAGAACAAGCTGCGCATAGGCTTACGGCGCATGGAACGCGTCATCAAGGAGCGTATGTCCATCCGCGATCAGGAGCAACTCTCACCGGTCACGCTTGTCAATATCCGTCCGGTGGTGGCAGCCTTGCGCGAGTTCTTCGGCTCCAGCCAGCTCTCGCAGTTCATGGATCAAACCAATCCTCTGGCTGAGCTGCGCCACAAGCGTACCCTCTCGGCTTTAGGCCCTGGTGGTCTGCGGCGTGAACGTGCCGGATTCGACGTACGGGATGTGCACCACTCGCACTACGGCCGCATTTGTCCCATCGAAACGCCTGAAGGGCCGAACATCGGCTTGATCGGTCGTCTGGCGTCCTTTGCCCGAGTCAATGAGTATGGATTTATCGAGACCCCTTATCGGCGTGTGATCAAGTCAATGCCTTGCAATGACTCGCGCCTGGAAGGTCGTGCCCTGTCAGCCGATCTGACCGATGGAAAATCCGGAGAGGTGCTCATCAAAGCAGGCGAGCGCATCACATCCAAAATGCTCAGGACAATTGCCAAGGTCAAACGCGATGTGGCTATCGTCCCATTTGTTTCAGATGAGGTAGAGTATCTCTCAGCAGACGCCGAGGACAAATTTGTCATTGCCCAGGCCAATGCGCCTTTGAATAAATATCGTGAGTTTGAAAACCCGCGCATTTCCTGCCGCTATCACTCCGGCTTCCTATTCACGGCACCGGAAAACTTAGATTACATGGATGTGGCTCCTCACCAGGTGGTCGGCATCAGTGCCGCGTTGATCCCCTTCCTGGAACACGATGATGCCAACCGGGCGTTGATGGGTTCGAACATGCAGGCCCAGGCCGTCCCATTGGTTCGTCCTGAAATCCCACTGGTTTCGACCGGTATGGAGTACCACGCCGCATTCGACTCCGGGCAGGTGATCATCGCCGAGGAAGATGGAGACGTGGTCTCGGTAACCGGTTCTATGATCGCAGTGAGCGAGAAAAGTGGCAGCTTGCGTACGTACAATTTACGCAAGTATCAGCGCTCCAATCAGTCCACTTGCATCGACCAACGTCCGGCAGTGGTCAAGGGCCAGGTCATCCATCGCGGCGACATCATCGCCGATTCATCTTCTACGGAGAGCGGCGAGCTGGCTCTGGGTCAGAACGTCACCGTGGCGTTCCTCTCGTGGGAGGGCGGGAACTTTGAAGACGCGATCCTGATCTCCGAGCGGCTGGTCCAGGAGGACCGATTCACTTCGATCCATATTGAAAAGTACGAGGTCGAGGCGCGGGATACAAAGCTAGGACCTGAGGAAATTACTCGCGATATTCCGAATGTGGGCGAGGATGCCATCAAGGACTTGGACGAAAGTGGCATCATCCGCATCGGCGCGGAAGTTGGCCCGAACGACATCCTGGTTGGCAAGATTACGCCGAAAGGCGAGAAGGAGCTAACACCAGAAGAGCGCCTGTTGCGCGCCATCTTTGGCGAGAAATCACGCGATGTGAAGGATACTTCTCTGCGTATGCCACATGGCGAGCGCGGCAAGGTAGTGGATGTCAGGGTCTTCAATCGTGAAGACAATACTGACCTATCGGCTGGCGTGGACATGATGGTTCGCGTCTCTGTGGCGCAGCGGCGTAAAATCACCGCCGGCGATAAAATGGCAGGCCGGCACGGCAATAAAGGAGTGGTCTCACGCGTCGTTTCGGTGGAGGATATGCCCTTCCTTGAGGATGGCACTCCGGTTGACATCATTCTGAATCCGCTGGGCGTGCCGGGACGTATGAATATTGGTCAAGTACTAGAAGTTCACCTGGGCTGGGCAGCTAAGCGATTAGGCTTCCGAGCCGTCACGCCCGTCTTTGATGGTGCGAGAGAGGACGAGATCGAAGCTGAACTGGCGCGCGCCTGGCTCGTGGATCAGGCTTGGAAAGAGACCGCAGAGGTCGCCTGGAGTTGGCTGAAGCAGCAGGAATACAGCCCGGAAATTATCGAAGATGATGACGAAGTACGCCGTCTATACTTGGAGCAGTGGTTGGGCGAGCGTGGCTACGACGTATATCGCTTTACATCCGATATAGATTACGCACATCACGCTGCAGCGAAAGAATGGTTGCGCGACCATGGCTACGATCCTGATGTGATCCTCTCTGAGCAGATAGCCGCGCCCAATGACCGCATAGCGCTCGATCAAGAAGCCATTCGGGCCTGCTTGCGGATGTGGCTGCACAATCATGGTATTGATAGCGTCGCGGATGCCGATCTTGAAAAGCAGGCACAAGAGCTTACGCTCAAGACCAGCGAGCCGATCCCAACCCTAGGCAAGCAGATATTGCGGGATGGAAAGACCGGTCAACCTTACGACCAGCCTGTCACTGTGGGTGTGATGACCATTCTGAAGCTGCATCACCTTGTGGAGGATAAAGTTCATGCTCGCTCCACAGGGCCATACAGCCTGGTCACCCAACAGCCATTAGGAGGCAAGGCGCAATTCGGCGGTCAGCGCTTCGGTGAAATGGAAGTGTGGGCTTTGGAGGCCTACGGCGCAGCCTATACCTTACAAGAGATGCTCACAGTCAAATCTGACGATGTTCAGGGCCGCGTGAACACCTACGAGGCAATCGTCAAAGGCGAACAGATCGAGGAACCCAGCATCCCGGCTTCGTTCCGCGTGCTGGTCAAAGAGTTGCAAAGCCTCGGCCTGGCTGTCGAAGCGGTCAGCGATAATGGCGAGGTGGTGCGCTTCGGCAAGGACGAGGAAAAGGCCCGTCCGCCGAAATACGGTACCGGCCTCTTGGATTTGGGAGAACAGTTCAGAGATAGATAGGATTTTTGTATCTTTTTGATTAGTTATGGGAGGAAGGGACGCACCCCTGCCCCGGTTTCATTGGAGATGATACGAAATTTTCCTTGACGTGCCTATAGCCGTATGTTAGAATTGCCCTTCGTTGCCTAAAAGGGCTAATGCTTCGCACTGCCCCCTACGTATGAGAGACAAGTGAGGCCATCAGGCGCGTTTGTGATGGCCTCGTTTATTGACAAAATAGTGACATTCTTGTAAGGTGGTTGCCTCACAAGGCAATGTGAGGCGATTGCCATGTAAGGAAATTTATTCGGAGGCGAATGTGCCCACAATTAATCAACTGATCCGCAACGGTCGCCAGTCGAAGAAAGTCAAGAGTAAAGCACCGGCGTTGCTCTATACGCTGAACTCCTACAAGCAGCGGCGTGTCCGCCAAGCCAAGGGCGCTCCGCAAAAACGAGGCGTATGCACCGTAGTACGTACCATGACACCCAAAAAGCCAAACTCGGCACTGCGCAAGATCGCCCGCGTGCGCCTGACCAACGGCATCGAGGTGACGGCTTACATTCCTGGCGAAGGGCATCAGTTGCAGGAGCACTCGGTGGTGCTGGTACGCGGTGGCCGCGTGAAGGACCTGCCGGGTGTGCGTTACCATATCGTGCGCGGATCGCTGGATACAACTGGCGTGGAGAAGCGACGTCAGGGTCGTTCGAAGTACGGTTCCAAGCGTCCGAAGGAATCGGCTGTTTCGTAGAAATGATAGCCTATTGGCTGTCATAATGGAGTATTTTCATGCGCAGAGCAAAACCCGAAAAGCGTGAGATCCATCCCGATGTCCGCTATCATCATGTCGTGATCCAGATCATGATCCATCACATGTTGACGCGCGGCAAGAAAAGCACCGCCACGCGCGTCATGTATGACACGTTGGATCTGATCAAGGACCGCAGTGGCGGCAAAGACCCGGTCGAGGTGTTTGACGCCGCTCTGAAGAATGTGGCCCCTCTCATGGAGGTACGACCCCGCCGCGTTGGCGGTGCGACCTACCAGGTCCCGATGGAGGTCCCGCCGGCGCGCCGTACTACGCTGGCAATCCGTTGGATCCTTGCATCGGCACGCGCCCGAGGCGGCAGGTCATTCGCCGAGAAGTTAGCCGACGAATTGATGGATGCAGCCAAGAACGAGGGCGCTTCCATTCGCAAGCGTGAAGAGACCCACAAGATGGCGGAGGCCAACCGCGCCTTCTCGCATTATCGCCTCTAATCTGCGGTGTTTTGAACCTTAATAATAAGGTAATATTCTATGGCACGCGCTTACCCGCTCGAACGGTATCGGAATATCGGCATCATCGCTCACATCGATGCCGGCAAGACGACCACGACCGAGCGCATCCTGTTCTACACCGGTAAGACCCATCGCATGGGTTCGGTAGATGACGGCACGACTGTCACCGATTGGATGGAGCAGGAGCGCGAGCGCGGCATTACCATCGTTTCAGCGGCCGTCTCGGCGGAGTGGAAGGGCTACCAGATCAACATCATAGACACGCCCGGTCACATAGATTTCACCGCCGAGGTGCAGCGTTCACTGCGGGTGCTGGATGGCGGCGTGGTTATTTTTGACGCCGTCCAAGGCGTGGAGCCGCAGAGCGAGACGGTCTGGCGTCAGGCCGACCGTTACGGCGTGCCCAGAATTTGCTTTGTCAATAAAATGGATCGGGTCGGGGCCTCTTACGAGCGTACGCTTGAAGCAATCAAACAGCGTTTGGACGCCAACCCGATCGCCATGCAGATGCCGGTTGGCGTGGAGGCCTCGTTCCAGGGCGTCGTTGACTTGATGAGCCAGAAGGCCATCTACTGGGACGATGACTTGGGCAGGGAGCCGCGCAAGGCGGAAATCCCAGCGGATTTGAAAACACAAGTCAACGAGCTGCGCCATGTGATGGTCGAGAGGATCGCAGAGCTCGACGACGATTTGACCCTCAAGTATTTGGAAGGGGAAGAGATCAGCATCGAGGAATTGAAAGCGGCTCTCCGGCAGGCCGTTCTTATCAACAAGGCCGCGCCGGTTTTTTGTGGTAGTTCATTGCGCAATAAGGGCGTCCAGCTTGTCCTGGACGCGGTGCTCGATTATCTTCCGTCTCCAGTGGATATCCCGCCTGTGAAGGGCATGGATCCTCACAAAGACGAGCTCGTCGAGCTGCCCGCACAGGACGATGCGCCTTTAAGCGCACTGGTCTTTAAAATCGTTACCGACCCTTACGTCGGACGCCTGGCGTATTTCCGCGTTTATTCTGGCACCATCAGCCAGGGACAGATGGTTACCAACTCGACCAAGGGCAGGCGCGAACGCATCGGACGATTGATCCGTATGTACGCAGACCGTCGTGAAGACATTACCGAGGTCCGCGCTGGTGACATTGCAGCCGTATTAGGTCTCAAGAACAGTTTTACCGGCGATACGCTCTGCGACAATAGGCTGATCGTGCTGGAGGCCATTACCTTCCCTGAGCCGGTCATCTCGGTCGCCATCGAACCCAAGACGACCGCCGACCAGAGCAAGATGGGCGAGGCCTTGAAAAAACTCTCTGAAGAGGACCCGACCTTTCGCGTCCGCTCGGACGAGAACACTGGTCAGACTATCATCTCCGGTATGGGCGAGCTGCACCTGGACGTGATCGTGGATCGGATGATGCGCGAGTTCCGCGTGCAAGCCAACGTCGGCAAGCCGCGTGTCGCTTACCGCGAATCGATTACCCGCCCGGTACCGGAAGTCAACTATCGCTACATCAAACAGACAGGTGGCCACGGACAGTATGGGCACGTGGTCATCTCACTAGAGCCAGGTGAACGCGGCAGCGGTATTGTCTTTGAGAACAAGATTTTTGGTGGCACGATCCCGCGTGAGTTCATTCCAGCAGTAGAGAAGGGCATCAGGGAAGCTGCTGAAAGCGGCGTGCTGGCTGGGTATCCAGTCGTTGACCTGAAGGTGACGCTTTTCGATGGCTCGTTCCACGAGGTTGACTCTAGCGAAATGGCGTTCAAAATGGCGGCCACCTTTGCTTTCAAAGAAGGCGTCCAAAAAGGCGGACCGGTGTTGCTAGAGCCGATGATGAAAGTCGAGGTGATCGTACCGGAAGAATATGTTGGCGACATTATGGGAGGGTTGAATGGCCGACGGGCTATTATTCGCGGCATGGAGCCTCGGCCGGGCAACGCTCAAGCTGTCAGTGCGATGGTGCCGTTGGGCGAGATGTTCGGGTACGCGACCGAGTTGCGTTCCAGCACCCAGGGTCGGGGAGTCTTTTCGATGGAATTTGACCATTACGCGCCGGTTTCCGAATCGGTGGCGAAGGAAATACTTGCTTCATAGTCAGTTGCCTTTTCATTATTTGCTAATAAGGAGAGATCATTCATGGCGAAGCAGAAATTTAAGCGGACGAAGCCGCACCTGAACGTGGGGACGATGGGGCACATCGACCACGGGAAGACGACGTTGACGGCGGCGATCACGAAGTGGTGCAGCTTTCAGAATCTGGCGGAATATCGGCCGTTTGATTCGATAGACAATGCGCCGGAGGAGAAGGCGCGCGGCATCACGATCAACATTGCGCACGTGGAATACCAGACGGTCAAGCGGCATTATGCGCACGTGGACATGCCTGGGCACCGGGACTACATCAAGAACATGATCACGGGTGCGGCGCAGGTGGATGGGGCCATTCTGGTGGTGGCTGCGCCGGATGGGCCGATGCCGCAGACGCGCGAGCATGTGCTGCTGGCGCGACAGGTGGAAGTGCCGGCGATCGTGGTGTTTCTGAACAAGGTGGACATGATGGACGATCCGGAGCTGCTGGAGTTGGTGGAGCTGGAGTTGCGAGAGCTGTTGAACGGCTACGGTTTTCCAGGCGACACGACTCCGATTGTGCGGGGCAGTGCCTTGAAAGCCCTGGAGAGCACGAGCACTGATCCGAATGCGCCGGAGTACGAGTGCATCAAGGAGTTGCTGAGGGTGGTGGACGAGTACATTCCAGAGCCGGTGCGCGACGTGGACAAGCCGTTCATGATGTCCATAGAGGATGTGTTCTCGATCAAGGGGCGCGGCACGGTAGTGACGGGCCGCGTGGATCGGGGCAAGATCAAGGTGGGTGAGCCGGTGGAGATCGTGGGGCTGCGTGAGAAGAGCATGAGCTCGGTGGTGACGGGGGTGGAGATGTTCCACAAGTCGCTGGACGAGGGCATCGCCGGTGACAACCTGGGGCTGCTGTTGCGCGGCATCGAGCGCACAGACGTGGAGCGCGGTCAGGTGGTGGCCAAGCCCGGCTCGATCACCCCGCACACCAAGTTCCTGGCGGAGGTGTACGTGCTGAAGAAGGAGGAAGGCGGGCGGCATAAGGCGTTCTTCACCGGATACCGGCCGCAGTTCTACATCCGCACGATGGATGTGACGGGCGACATCACCCTGCCGGAAGGCGTGGAGATGGTCATGCCGGGCGATAACGTCAACCTGACCGTGCAGTTGATCGTGCCGGTGGCCTTGGAGCAAGGCTCCAAGTTCGCCATCCGCGAAGGCGGCCTGACCGTCGGCGCCGGCGTCATTACAAAAATCATAGAATA
>CAYZIQ010000094.1:0-12131 GCA_964478375.1 uncultured Chloroflexus sp.
AATGGTTGCCGAATTCGCAACCATAAATTCGGTAGGATTATACCGGAATAACGCCGATGTTCGGATGCAGTTCGACGCGATTTGTCCCCCCCTTGCAGGAAATAAGGTACAATTACCCGCTGGACGAAATTTAGAAAGATAGAATGGTGCGCTTGACTTTTTATTTATCTTGTGTTAATCTTCCTCTAGTCCTACCTGGCGAATGGATGATTTTTTATTCGTCAGGGATTGTGACAAATCTATGCAAAAGGAGGTGATCCTTCAGGAGAAGACCTCGTCTTGCTAGTGTTTCTATTTCACCCTAACCTGTTCAACCCATATATTTTTGGAGGAGAAAGACAATGTTACGTAAACGCATGATTTTCGTTCTCGGTCTGCTGCTGGTCGCCAGTATGGTGCTCGGCGCCTGCGGCCCGAAGGTGACACCTGCGCCGACGGCTGCCCCTACCCAGCCCCCTGCTGCGACTGTAGCCCCAACCGAAGCTCCGACCGAGGTCCCTACTGTCCCACCCACCACTCGCCATGGCGGCTGGCTGGATGAGATTGATTACTCCGTGGTAGACGCCCAATCGGCCATTACGCAGATCACCGCAGGAGCCATTGACCTGTTCAGCTATGGTCTGGCAGCAGACAAGCTGCAGGAGATCAAAGATGCTGGTTTGTGCTACACACAGTCCTATGGCACCTATTATGATATGATGTACAACCCAGCTGTCTTTACCGACACCACCAAGTTGAACCCCTTCTCGAATCGCAAGATCCGCGAGGCGACGAACTGGCTGATTGACCGCAATTACCTCAACCAGGAAATCTATGCCGGTGGGGCACTGCCGAAATTCTTCGCTTTGACCACCCGACTGGTGGATTACACCAGCGTGATTGACGTCGCCCGCGGCCTCGAAGCCTATTACGCTTACAACCCCGACAAGGCCAAGGAAGTCATTACAACCGAAATGGAAGCCATGGGCGCAACGCTGGGCGCGGATGGCAAATGGCAGTACAGCGGCGCGCCGGTCACCCTGATCTTCTTGATCCGCAATGATGGCGATGGCACCCGCCTGCCGATGGGTGAATACTTCGCCAACCAACTGGAATCGATTGGCTTCACCGTCGAGCGCCAGGAGAAGAAGTCCCGCGAACTTTCCCCGCTCTGGATTGGCTCCGACCCCAAGGAAGGCCTGTGGAATATATACACGTCCGGGTGGGGCTCCAGTGGCCTAAACCGCGACGAGAGGACTATCTTCCAGGAAATGTACTTGCCCGACAGCCCTCAGGGCATTCCGCTTTTCACCGAAAATGTGCCCGACCCTGTCTTCCAGCAGATTGGCGATGACCTGGCCAATGGCAACTATACTACCCTCGAGCAGCGCCATGACTTGATGGTCAAGGCCCTGCCGCTCTCCCTGCAGGATTCACTCCAGGTTTGGACCATTGACCTGCAAAACTATTCGCCCTTCAACTGCAACCTCCAGGTCTCTGCGGATGTGGGCGCCGGTGTGGAAACCACCTTTATGACTCCCTATACCATGCGTTACACGGGCGTGGAAGGCGGCCAGTTGAAGGTTGGCAGCACCGAAACCCTGTTCACCGATCCCTGGAACCCGGTCAACGGCTCTAACTGGGTCACCAGCGCATTTGTCGAGAGTGCTACCGGTAGTCGCGGGTTAATGCCCGATCCCTACACGGGTCTTGCCTGGCCGCTGCGCGCCGAAAAAGCGGATCTTGTTGTCCAGACCGGCATACCCGCTGCCACAAACCTCGATTGGGTCAACCTGTCCTTCGAAGACACCATCACCGTGCCCGCGGATGCCTGGGTAGATTGGGATCCCGCCACTCAGAAATTCATCACCGCTGCCGAGAAGTTCCCGGATGGCGTGGCCGCCAAGAGTAAATCAGTCATCTACTACCCGGCGGATCTGTTCCAGACCGTCAAGTGGCATGATGGCAGCAATCTGTCTGTGGCTGACTTTGTCATGTACATGATCGAGACCTTCGACTACAGCAAAGAAGGCAGCGCCATCTACGACGAAGACACCGCCGGCAACCTGGAAGCCTTCCTGACCCACTTCAAGGGCGTCCAGATCCTCTCCACCAACCCGCTCACCATCGCCACTTACGATGATAACGTGTATTCGGACGCCGAGCTCGATATCACCTCCTGGTGGCCAACTTCCACTTTAGGTGAAGCTTCTTGGCCAGTCCTTGCCGTCGGCAACATGGCCGTCGCCAACAAGGAACTGGCCTGGGGCACCGGGCAGGCCGACCGCAATCAGGTCGAATGGATGAGCTTCATCGGCGGCCCGAGCCTGGATATCCTGAGCAAGTACCTCGACCAGGCCATTGCCGAGAGCACCATCCCGTACGCGGCCACGATGAGCGCTTACCTCACGACCGATGAGGCAGCTGCCCGCTATGCTGCCCTCAAGGCTTGGTACGCGGACAAGGGTCACTTCTGGGTTGGCACAGGGCCCTACTATCTGGCCTCTGTGGACCTCAATGGTTTCACCGCTGTGGTCAAGAACAATCCTGATTTCGTTGACTTGGTTGACCGCTGGTCTGCCTTTGGTCAGGCGCCTCTCGGTGAAGCCGCCCTCGATGGCCCCGCTCAGGTCAAGATCGGCGCGGAAACCGCCTTCACGGCTACCATCACCTACAAGAGCAGCGGCGATCCCTACCCGACCGCCGATATCAAAGAGGTTAAGTTCCTGCTCTACAATGACAAGGGCGAGACCGTGTATGTGGGTGCTGGCGTTGCGACCGCTGACGATGGTGTATTCACCCTCACCATCCCTGCGGATGTGTCTGCCAAGCTCGTCGCTGGCTCCGGCAGGATCGAAGTGGCTGCGGTTTTCATCCCCGTCGCCATCCCTGCCTTCACATTCCTCGACTACGTGGTCGTTCCGTAAGTTTCCTTTTGTTCGTTGACGAGGGGCAAGGGCTTGCCCTTGCCCCTCCCTCTTAATATCCGGCATTGAGGTCAATATGTCCACAGAAGCTTTGGATGCTTCCGTTCCTAGCTCGCCGATTGTCAAGAAATCGCTCCGCAACAGCACTTTCGCGCGCGTCGCAAAGTACACCGCCATTAGGCTTGTTACCTTGATAATCACGGTCACGATCGGCGTTTATTTGACCATTTTGATCGCCAACATGGGTGGATATGTGGACACCATCATGCGCAATGAGATCCGCGATAACACGACACAGTCCATCCTGGCGAACCCTAACTATCGAAACTTGTCTCCCGAGGCCAAGCAGAGACTCATTCAGCAAAAGATTGCCTCGGAGGAGAAGCGCCTGGGCCTGAACCAGCCGTTTGCCGTCCGTTCCATGCGCTACCTCAAAAATGCCCTCACCTTGAACCTGGGCCGCGCCATTAACATGAGTAGTGACCACGGCTCGAAGCAAGTGCGCCTCATCCTTCTCGAACGTCTCCCCGCTACGCTCTTGTTAACAGGTTCGTCCGAGTTATTATTATTTTTTGGAAGCGTTTTTCTTGCCCTTACCTTATCGAGAAAATATGGCAGTTTTTGGGACAAACTGACCATTGCATTTTCACCGACTTCGGCCGCTCCCCCGTGGTTCTATGGCATTTTCTTCATTCTTATCTTTGCAGCCGTTCTAAGGATCTTGCCCTTCGGAGGGCTTGTGGATTCACCCCCGCCAGACAATTCGTTTGATTATGGTCTAAATATATTGAAGCATCTCATTCTGCCAGCTATGTCTGTAATCGTCAGCTCGATCTTCTTGAGCATTTACAACTGGCGGACTTTTTTCCTGATCTACTCCAGCGAGGATTATGTGGAAATGGCAAAAGCGAAGGGACTGCCTCCCCGTGCCGTCGAGCGCCGTTACATTCTCCGCCCTACCATGCCGACCATTATCACGAATTTTGCTCTTCTAGTCATCACTCTGTGGACTGGTTTCACGATCACGGAGACGGTTTTCCTCTGGCCCGGGCTTGGAATTACGCTCTATCGGGCCATCGGTTTCTTTGATACACCAGTGATCGTTGGCTCTACGATTATTTATGCCTATTTGCTGGCCATCACTGTTTTTCTGCTCGATTTTGCTTATGCTCTGGTTGATCCCCGCGTTAAGGTTGGTTCAGGAAGCTCACAATGACCGCGTTCAAGAACACTATTCGCGATTTTCTCCGTTACCCAACGGCGGTTTTTGGGTCGGTGATTATTATCGCCCTGTTGGGTGTGGCTGTTTACGCGTTGGTCTCGATTCCATACAAAGAGGCAATTCGCCTCTGGCGGGGGGGGGAGGACGTATGGTACCAAAACCCAAAGTACGCTCCGCCAGCTTGGTTCAACTTCTTTTCGGCTAAGAAAAAGCCGATTTCATTTTCAGTGAGGACAACGGATGGGAGCATGACGAAAGTCACCACTCCCAGTAGCGATCCGGAAGTTTCCACTGAGGATATCAGCTACTCTTTTGATTATACCTATGATGGCCCTCCGCAGGAGATGATCCTCTATTTCACCACGCAGTTTGAAGCGAAATTCCCATTTGTTTCTGTGAGCTGGATCACTCCCGACGGCAGAACCGTCCGCATTGCCGACATGCAAGCAGACCGCAAGATGACTTATCGTTTTTCCCAAGATCAAAAGCTGCAGAAAAGACTTAAAACCGAAGATGTGATGCAGGCCCTCTTTGCAGACCCCAATTCCTCTACAGGAGCAGTCCTGAAAGGCCAATACCAAGTTGTGATCACCGGCACCACTTTCGAGAAGGATTCAGATATTAATGTCGAATTCGTGTTTCACGGAGATCTTTTTGGGCTGGCGGGTACCGATAAATACCGACGCGATCTCCTTCTACCTTTGTTGTACGGCACGCCGATCGCTTTGGCATTTGGTCTGCTTGCAGCCCTGGGCACATCCCTCCTGACCATGGTTATCGCCGCAATCGGCACCTGGTATGTAGGATGGATAGATGAATTGATTCAGCGCATTACCGAGATCAATCTCGTCCTACCGTTTTTGGCCATTTTGATTATGGTGGGCACCTTCTACTCGCGCAGTATATGGCTGATGTTGGGCGTCACGATCCTGTTGAGCATTTTCTCTGGATCAATCAAGACCTACCGCGCCATTTTCCTGCAATCCAAAGAGTCGAGTTATATTGAAGCCGCCCGGGCTTACGGTGCATCCAATACGCGCATCATCTTTAATTATTTGATTCCGCGCATGATCCCCCTGTTGATTCCGGCCCTCGTCTCCTCCGTCCCGTCATTCGTATTCCTCGAGGCGTCGTTAGCGGTTCTTGGCCTTGGCGACCCGGTCTTGCCTACATGGGGAAAAATTATCGACGATGCCTTTGCAGACGGCGCCCTGTTTCAGGGGCGTTATTACTGGGTGTTGGAGCCTGCCATATTGTTGATGATCACAGGTCTGGGCTTTGCCATGCTAGGATTCGCACTAGATCGTATCTTCAATCCGCGATTGAGGGATATATAAAGCTGATGGCACAAAATAACAATCTTCTGCGCATCGAAGAGTTGGTCTTACATTTCAATACCCTCCTGGGTCCGGTTCAGGCGGTGGATGGGGTTAACTTTACCTTGGATTTCAACCGGGCGGTTGTGATCGTGGGCGAGTCGGGCTGTGGGAAGAGTTCGCTGGCAAAAGCTATTCTGCGTCTTTTGCCTCGCAATGCTGGGACCTATTCGGGCCGTGTGTATCTTGAAGGGCAAGACATTATGCTCTTGAACGAGGAAGACTTCCGTCAAAATATTCGCTGGGCCTCGATTTCTATGGTCCCGCAGGCCGCCATGAATGCCTTGAATCCCGTGATCCGAGTTGGCGATCAGGTGACTGAACCGGCCATTGTTCACCTGGGTGTAGACAAAACCGGGGCGGTCTCGCTGGTGAAGAAGATGTTCCAGCATGTAGGAGTTCCGGAAGATTTCATCAGCCGCTATCCGTTTGAGTTGAGCGGTGGTATGCGTCAGCGCGTTGCCATCGCGATGGCGCTTGTCACCTCCCCACGTCTCATCATTTTGGATGAGCCGACTTCCGCCCTCGATGTGTTGACCCAGGCAAATATCTTCAATGTCTTGAAGCGTCTTAAACGTGAGTTGGGCATTAGCTTCATTTTGATTACGCACGATATTGCCACCTCCAGTGAGTTGGCAGATGACGTGGCAGTAATGTATGCCGGACAGATTGTTGAGGTGAGTGACGCTTATCGTTTCTTTGATAGTCCATTACACCCTTATTCGCGGAAGCTTATGGCAAGTGTGCCGAGATTGCACGGCACCAAGGAGCCCGAATTCATTACTGGCCGGCCGCCTAGTCTGATAAATCTTCCCAAAGGTTGCCGTTTTGCCGATCGCTGTCCTGCTCGCTTCGAAAAGTGTGTGGAGGATCCTCCTGTGATTGCGAAAGAAGGCCGAAAGGTCAAGTGCTGGTTATATTCTTGAGTCTGGAGCATGGTTATGGTGTCTGTTTCTCAAGTAATGGATGTGGAGAAGAAAGAAGATACAAGCAGAGCTTTATTGTCCGTTGATGACTTGCATGTTTGGTTTGAACTCAAGCGTTTTGGATTCGGCCATGCTGGATATGTGAAGGCTGTAGATGGCGTTACCTTTGATGTTCATGATGGTGAGGCAATTGCGGTTGTAGGCGAGAGTGGTTGTGGAAAATCAAGTCTGATGAAGGCTATCCTGGCGCTTTATAAGCCGACTCAAGGGGATATTATCTTCGATGGCAAGAATCTTTCTCAACTTAATGTGGAAGGGATGCATTGGTATCACTCTCACATAGGATATGTACAACAAGACCCGTACGGGGCGTTGCCGCCCTTTATGAGTATTCAAAGAATTCTGGAGGAACCCTTAATTGTTGGAGGCGTTCGCTCTAAAGAAGAACGCATCCAGCGCATTTATCAGGCGATGGAGGAGGTGAAGCTCACTCCGCCCGATGATTTTCTCCAGAAATATCCTCACATGCTCAGCGGCGGGCAACAGCAGCGGGTGGTGATTGCGCGCGCAATGATTATGGGTCCAAGATTTCTCGTGGCTGACGAGCCCGTCTCTATGCTCGATGCCTCTGTCCGCGTGGAAATCCTTAAACTTCTTCGAGGTTTGCAGGAAGCTCATAATCTTTCGGTTATCTATATCACTCACGATCTGTCCACTGTTAGTTACTTCTCCGAGCGCATTTTTGTAATGTACGCGGGCAACTTGATTGAGAAGGCCAACGTGCGTCAGGTATTGGATAATCCGCTTCATCCATACACAATGGCTCTGCTGACCGGTACCTCGGAGCCGGATGCCAGAAACGCAGAGACCTACAAGGAGCTCCCCCCAGGTGAGCCGCCCAGTCTGGTGAACCCTCCCCCTGGTTGCCGCTTCCACCCCCGTTGTTCCAAGGCCATCCAGGGGCTTTGTGAAGTCAAAGTACCTCCGGACTTTGAACCGGAACCAGGTCATCTGGTTTCGTGTTGGTTGTACGAAAAATGATGCACTGGCGCCCCATTCATATCATCCTGTTGGGTTTTTTCCTATCCTTACTGGGTGTAGCCTTGCCATTTTTAATGGTGCTAGATCGTCTTCGTTCGACTTTTTTTTTGAATTTCTTTTCTTATGTTGCATCGGTTTGTGGATTGATTCTTGGCATCATTGGTGCTTCCTTGTACATTCGGAAAAACAGGAATAAAGGGTAGGATTGCTTGTCCTCTTCGAGATTCAGGTTTCTTTTCCAAAATGGGGGAATCTGCACTTCCGCAGTGCAGCAATTTGTGCGAAACAAACCGTGATTGCCGTGGCTGCCGGGCCTGCTGACCTTCATGGTTCCTCGGTCTTCACTACCATCGGCAACGGCTTGCGTGACTTCCTCGACGGCGCTTGAAACTCTAATCTTGGGAGAAAGCTCGTGTCCAACGAAACCAATAAACCTTTGCTTGAGGTCAAAAACCTCAAAACCTATTTCTTCACAGAAGATGGCGTCGTCAAGGCCGTGGACGGGGTGGATTTTAAAGTGTTTCCTGGCGAGGTACTTGGTTTGGTCGGAGAATCGGGGTGCGGCAAGAGCGTCACCTCCCTCTCGATCATGCGGCTGATCAGCCAACCCGGTAAGGTGCTCGAAGGCGAGATTGTCTTCGACGGCCAGGACCTATTGAAATTGACCGAGGCCGAAATGACGCACGTGCGCGGCAACCGCATTTCGATGATTTTCCAGCAGCCGCAAACAGCGCTCAACCCGGTCTTCAAGGTTGGCAACCAAATCGGCGAGGTGTTGAACATTCACCAGGACCTGGGGAAAGAGGCCGGCTGGAAACGCGCCATCGAGCTGCTGAAGATGGTGGGCATCCCCGAGGCCGAACGCCGGGCCGAATCTTATCCTCACGAGCTTTCCGGCGGCATGGCCCAGCGTGTCATGATCGCTATGGCGCTGGCCTGTTTGCCCGAACTATTGATCGCCGACGAGCCGACCACTGCCCTGGACGTGACCATCCAGGCCCAGATTCTGGGTCTGATGCGCGACCTGCGCACGAAGGTCGGCGCCTCGGTGATCCTCATTACACACGATCTGGGCGTGATCGCCGAGATGGCCGAACGTGTCGCCGTGATGTACGCGGGTCGGATCGTGGAGCAGGCTGACGTCAAGACTCTGTTCGCGAAACCTCTCCATCCTTATACACAGGGCCTGATGGGATCCATTCCTGTGTTGGGGAAGATCAAGGAGAAGTTGGATGTCATCCCTGGTAACGTGCCCAACCTGGTCAACCTGCCGCCGGGTTGTCGTTTTGCACCCCGTTGCCGTGCCCGCGTCGAGTACCAGTTGAAGATCTGCACACAACTCGAACCCGACCTGATCGAGGTTGTCTCGGCTCACACCACTCGCTGTTGGCTGTATCAGGAAACCGAGGGGCACCGCGCTCCTTTGGCGCGAGCTGGTAAATAACTTTTACACTGGAGAAGCACTCGATGAGCATAGCGGAAACCAGTACAACAAAACCGAAGAGAGACCTGATCACGGTCAAGAATCTGGTCAAGTTTTTTCCCGTCCGGTCAGGTCTGTTACAGCGCGTGGTGGCTTGGGTACAGGCCGTGGATGACGTCAGCTTTACGATTCGCGAGGGTGAGACCTTGGGCCTGGTGGGAGAATCGGGTTGTGGCAAGACGACCATCGGGCGTACCATGCTGCGTTTGGTCGAGCCCACCTCCGGCTCGGTGATATTCGACGGCGTGGACGTTTTTACGCTGCGTGCCAAGCAGATGAAAGCCATGCGCCGTAACATGCAGATCATTTTCCAGGACCCTTACGCCTCCTTGGACCCCCGTATGCCGATCGGGGAATCGGTGATGGAAGGTTTGAATGTGCATAGGATCGGTACGCGCCGCGAGCGTGTTGAGACCATGCTGGAGATCATCAAGAAAGTTGGCTTGGAAGATTATCACGCTCGCCGCTATCCACACGAGTTCTCTGGCGGTCAGAGGCAGCGCATCGGGATTGCCCGTGCCCTGGCTTTACGCCCCAGGTTCATCGTCTGCGACGAGCCGGTTTCAGCGCTGGATGTGTCCATCCAGTCTCAAGTGTTGAACATCTTGAAGGATCTCCAGAGAGAATTTGGTCTGACCTACTTGTTCATCGCCCACAACCTGAGCGTTGTGGAACATATCTCTGACCGGGTGGCAGTGATGTACTTGGGTAAGATGGTCGAGTTGACCAGCCGTGAGGAACTCTTCGAGAATCCGTTGCACCCGTATACAAAGGCGTTGATGTCGGCCATCCCAATCCCCGACCCAATCCTTAAGCGGGAGCGCATCATTCTCAAGGGCGACGTTCCCAGTCCGCTGAACCCGCCCAAGGGTTGCCGCTTTCATCCACGTTGCCCGGTGGCAATTGACAAATGTTCGGTTGAGGAGCCGGCCTTCAAGGAGGTCAAGGCAGATCACTGGGCGGCTTGCTGGCTGGTGGATTAGTTCCTAAAACAATATGCTGCCCTGGAGGAAGCTTTTCGCGTCCAGATGCCCGATGCTTACCGGCGGGCCTTTAGAATCCTGGGAGTGTAGGGGACTGGTTATGGGGAGAGAATAATGGTTGCTAACTGCGCAACCATAAACGAGTTGCTACCGGAACAGCCGAGAAAAAACGTGCCAGCACCTTTTCCAGGGTTGCGGAGTATACTTCCGTACCTCCGGCTAGAACTGTGCATGCGAATTTCCACCGTCTCGACCCTAAAAAGGTTCTGCGTGCGCACAGTGCCTGATCACGAATTGTGATAGAATTTTATTGTTATGGCCGCCTATCGCATTCTGATCGTCGAAGACCAGCGCGAGATCAGCCACTTGTTGCGCACGGCGTTGGAAACCCTCGAGCATAAGCTGGAGGTGGTCGAGATCCCCTCCGGCGAAGAGGCGATCCTGGATGCTTCCCGCAACAAGGTTGACCTCCTGGTGACGGACTACCGCCTGGCAGGGATCACGGGGATCGAATTGATGCGTAAGGTACGTAGCCACAGGCCGGAGGCCAAGGTTGTCCTGATCACCGGGTTGACAGATAAAAAGGTGCGCAAAGAGGTGGCCGAAGCCGGCGCGGACGCGTTCTTCATCAAGCCTGTTCCCATCGCCGATTTCCTGGACGCGGTGGAACGACACCTTGGCCTGGTCGAAACCATGCTGCCGGCCGAGCCGATCAACGAGGAGGAAGCCGAGGAGCGACCGACCCTGGCCGATCTGCTGACCAGCCTGCGTCAAGAGTTGGACGCGATGGCGGTATTCCTGCTCAACGACCGGGGCCGAATCCAGGCGCGCGCCGGCGATTTGCCGGAAAGCAGTACGGAGGTCTCGCTGACCGCCTCTCTGATGGCCGTTTTCAGCGCTGGCCAGAAGGTCTCTCACTTGATCGGGCAGAAAGTCCCTTCCAATTGGCACCTGTTCAATGGTGGGGAGTATGACCTGCTCTTTACACCAGTCGGAACGACTCACGCCATGCTGGTAGCAGGGATGGGGCTTACCGAGCAAGCGCGAGCACTGAATGCTTTTCAGGTTTTTTCTACTTTCAGGCAAAAGATTGAGGAGGCGCTCGAGGCACTGGATGTGCCTACCATACCCTACATCAAGCCGTCTCCTGCTGCTCCGCTGGCAGAGGCTGCTGAGACAGGCCCCGATGAGTTGGAGCCATTGCTCCGGCAAGCCAAGAAGAAGCTCAAGCCTGAAGAAGTGGATGCTTTCTGGACCACTGCAACAGGGAAACATAAAGCGGCGCCAAAGTCAGATATGTTGTCGTATGAGCAGGCTCGCCGGTTGGGGCTGACGCCAAAGGACGACAAGGGCTAAACATTGCCCAGCCGCCCGGCTTATGTTACAATTCGCGCCGCCTTGGGGCGTGGTGCAACGGCAGCACACCAGCCTTTGGAGCTGTGGATCTTGGTTCGAGTCCAGGCGCCCCAGCCTGATTACCCGCCTGCGAGCGGGGCTTTTTTTCCCTCACCCAACCCCTCCCGGCCTTCGGCCACCCTCCCCTTCTCTCTCCCGATTTTGGGAGAGGGAAGGGGAGGGCAAAGGCGGGGATGGGTGAGGGCAGGAGCAACCGATGAAAATAACCGCTGTCATCCTCGCCGCCGGGCAGGGCACGCGCATGAAGTCGGAGCTGCCGAAAGTGCTCCACGCCGTTTGCGGGCAGCCGATGATCTACTATGCCGTCCAGGCCGCCAGGGCTGCCAGCACTGCAGCTCCGGTAGTTATCGTTGGACATCGGGCCGAGGCGGTGAGCGAGTTCCTCGGTGAGACGGCGCGCTGCGTTGTCCAGGAGCCGCAGCTAGGTACCGGACACGCCGTCCAACAGGCCGAGGCAATGTTGAAAGGCAAGACGGACCTGGTTCTCGTCACCTACGCCGACATGCCCCTGTTGCGCGCCGAGACCCTCGGCCGACTGGTCGAGACCCAGCGTGCCAACCCCGGCCCAATCACCATGCTGACCGTCATCGCCGACGACCCGCGCGGCTTTGGCCGGGTGGTGCGCGGCGCGGATGGCCGCGTGCAAGCCATTGTCGAGGAGGCCGCCGCCACGCTGGAGCAGTTGAAGATCAAAGAGCTGAACGTCGGTGCGTACTGTTTCTCCGCCGATTGGCTATGGGAGGCGCTGCATCGCCTTCCCCTTTCGAAGAAAGGCGAG
>CAYZIQ010000095.1:0-5731 GCA_964478375.1 uncultured Chloroflexus sp.
AGAGTGGCTCAGTCTTTATTGTGTCCCTATCCAAGGCTATGCGTTGCTCTTCAACGATATTTCCTTCTATCGAGATGTCTGACGTCATTGTTCCCTCTTTTTTCCTGCCGGCTGCAAACTTAATACTCCTACCTCTTTATGTAATTCAATGCAATCAAGCACCTGTTAATGCTTCTTTATATTACAACTCCTCGACACAAAAGTCAACAACCAATTGAAACAAAACCATAGACAAATGTAATGTAATATGCGCGCATCATCAACATACTCAATGCTCTAATCTTTTAAACTAAAAAACGGGAGGCTTTTGGCCTCCCGTTTTCGTTACGCCACCCACTGGCGCGGCGTCAGGTACGCAAACGCGCCGGGCAGGTGGTTGAGATCGTAAACTTCTACCGCTTGCGCGGCAACATGACGGATGGTCGCGATGTCCCCATCCGGGATGACGATGGCACTGGTGCGCTGCCGCGCATCCTCCGGGATCAGCACGGGCAGCGTGACGCAGCCGTCGGTCAGCAGCAGAACGAAATGCTGCGGAAAGAGGGTCCAGATCGTTGGCAGCCAGGCGACTGTCGTGTCCTGGCTGGAAGGGTCGGACATATCCTGGCCGGCCAGAACCGCAGCGAACAGCCCATTCAGGCTGTAATCGGGCGTGTGGTAGATGTGGTCGTGGAAGACCAGCGCGCGCACGTCGCCGCCGGCATGTTGCACGGCCAGGCCAATCGCCTGGGCAGCGCACAGCGCCTTGCGCCATTTGGAATCGTTGTTCATGCTGCCGGACATGTCCACTGCAAGCAAGAGCTTAGGGCAGGGTCGCCCGCTGAAACGGCTGGGGATGTCCATACGGAAAGGCAGCGGATCGCCGTGTATGGCTGCAATGCGGTCGAAGCGACCAGGCGCCGGGATGGCCAGCGCCCCGCGCGGGGTGAAGAAGCGCGGCTGGATGCGCCGCGCCATCTCTTTCACCTGAGGGGTGGGTCGTTGTACATTCACCGCCGCTCCGGCGAAATCCTGCATGGGGATGCCATGGTGATTGGTATCCAGCGGCAGGGCGTTGCCCAGAACACGCCGCAACAAAGGCAGCAGGCTTCCGCCGCTGGAGGTGCTGTTCCCGCCGCTTTCCATCCCACCCGGGTTGCTGCTTTCATCTTCCGGTTCGGGCAGAACCAGCTCCGGGTATGCAGCAGCCAGGCGCTCGAGAAAATCCGGCAGGCATTTCGAGGCAACCATGACCACGCTTCCGAGATATAGGACGCATTCGTGAAGGCGTTTCAGGCCGGTAGCCTCTATGGATGTCGGGGGCAGGGAGAGAACATTGAGATCCGTCGCCGGATCGTAACGGTAACAGAAGTAGGAGACATGTGGGTCGTTGCAGAAGCGCGAGTAGAGTGCCAAGACTTGCACAGCGCCCCTGAACTCGCTCGCTTCTTTGGCTTGCTGGAGGTACTTCTTGCGCATCTTTGCGCCGATGTAGGCGCGTTTTCTGGTCAGCGGCCGGTCGAGTGAGGGGAACAGCCTGGCGACCAGCGCCTCGCCGTGAATATCGAGCAGGATATTGACCAGGCTGTGCGGGAGCTTGAGCTGCTTGCGCTTCTCGTTAATCGCTTCCGTCGGTTGCAGCCAGTGGCCCAGCTCGTGGCCGAGCAAGGCTGTCCAGATCGGCGCGGCCTTGCTGCGTTCGGCGATCTTCAACCCCAGGAAATCCAGGGGCATGCGGATCCACAGCGAGCCGTTCGTCGAGGCAGTTTCCTCTTCGGCCAGGTGAATTGCAGGCCGGTAGAGGCGGGTGATGCCCGGCACGATCAGCCCCAACAGGAGCTGCGCCTGGCGGCTCAGATACGTTTCCAGCTTTTTCAAGGCGGGATCGGTGCGGGTCGTGAGGAGGGCAGACATCGGGCGCCTCCTAGACTGCAATGGGTTGCAACAGCCCCAGCCCGCCGACATGGGAGGGCAGGGAGGCCTCCAGATCGGCCCGGCGGATGTCCCCGAGGCCTTCCAGGTTGCTGACGAAGCCATCCGCACCTGCTGGGTCCAGGATGGCAAGCCGCCGGACGTAATCGGCGACAAGCGCCAGGTCGTCCGGGCCGCCGGCGTTGGACAATGCCTGGTATTCCACCGGCAGCGCCAGTTCGCCATTGCGGACGGCATTCCAGGAGGCTTCGATGGCGCTCTTGACCTGTTCGGAGAACAGGGCCGCAACTTTGCTGTCGAAATCCACCCGGATCGGTTCGGTGCGGCGCAACAGGGCCGGGTCTATCTCCGTCCCCCAGGGATTGCAGGCCAGGGAGACGAAAACCTTGTCGGCCGGCGCCCATTCCGAACCCCAGAAGGGAGCGGAGGTGATGCGGATGCCGCCCTCGCTCTGGATGCCAAGCGCATGAGCCACGTCAGCAGGCGTGACCTGCAACATGCGCATCAGCGATTCTTGCGTGCGGCGGTTGTTGCGGGTGAATTCGTCCAGGAGCAGCAGCACCTTCTCGTCACTCTCGCGGGCGCGCCAAAAAGCTTGCGCCACCGGGCCGGGCATGGGCGTCCCATTGGGATGGATGACGCCGACCAGGTCGGAGTCGGTCCAGGCATCGCTGCCGGCGTGTTCGACCAGGCCCAATTGGTTCTGGACGGCCAGCATCCGGTGCGCGGAGGTCTTGCCGCAGCCGGTCGGCCCGATGAGAAAGGGCACGCGCTGGCCTTGCACGATCTCCCAAATGGTGTTTCCCAGGGAGCCGATGGCGTGTGCGATGGCTGACGAGACCTTCGACGAGAAGCCTTCGGCAGCAGGTGTTTGCGGTGTGGAGCTTCCCGCGGCTTTCTGCGCGGTGTGCGCCTGCGGACTCAACGGGCCGAAGAAAGCCGGAATGTCCGACATCATCGCCAGGGCCAGCAGGTGCTTGCACAATCGCTTTTCCGTCCAGCCGCCGCTCTGCAGCCAGTCCGCGCAGGTGCAGGATGGCGTGACGAGGGCGCTGTTGGCGGAAGTATCCGGCGCGATGTTCCATTCGACGGCGTAGCTGCGGATGGTCTTGTTCACGCCGGTCTCGGCCGCGCCGCGGTTGGGCAGCCGAAAGTGAGAGTTCATGTCGCGGGCGATATCCTGCCCGCGCTCGACTCGTTTCTTCTCTACGGAGAAGCCTCCGTAGTTGTACTTTTCGAGCCAGGAAAAGATGGTCATGGTGGACATAGGTTTCTCCTTATGAGACATGGTTGGACTTTGGCGTCCGGCGGTTGGTCTTTTGCTTTCACTCAGGATAGGCCGGACGTCAATCGCCCGCAGCGGAGTCGAACCGTTCGCCCGCGCCTGGCTCCCCGTTCTGGGGGTACGCGAGCGGGCAGGAGAAAAAACCTACGTTGTAATTGGGAACCTTGAACCTTTACTTCTCGGCAGGGATGATCTGCCACTGGATCGCCACCACCTCGGTGACGATCTGCTTCACTTTCAGGCTCTTCAGATCATCCGGCAGCTTCACACCTCTGGCAATGGAGGCCAGGGATGTTTCCCGGTCGGCGTTGCGGACGAAGCCCGTGACGTGCAGCTCGTCGCCTTCGCTGACGACCTGGCCGCGGGTCACGGCCTCGGGCAGGATGACGTTCACCAGGTCGGATGGGCCATCCATGCGCAGTGGGAAGAAAGCCGGGCGGCGCATCTGCAGGCGCACGCCGCGGTCATTGCCGAATGACCAGGTTTGTAGGACATTGCCGATCAAGATGACATGGTTGGCGTGATGGGTCATAAGTCGTTGCTCCTGAAAATAGCGGTGGGAAGGTGACTACGAATTCATCATTCGTACTCGCCTTCCCACCAATGGGCGTAGAGGCGGGTAGCCTATGCGCGGCCGGTCTCGAATTGATCGAGGAAGTACTCCATCTCATCGTGGAGGTCTTTCTGGAGGGCAGAGGGAACTTTCTCGATGCAGTACGCCTCGAAGCTCTCTGCCTCTGATGAAGACAGCGCTCTTTCTGCGGCGTACTGGCGGGCCAGCCGGCGCAGATCGTCTTGCGATACAGAAAACAGGGCGTCCATTGCGGATACCTCCTAGAAGGGGATGACGGCCAGGGATGCCAGCTCGGGAGCGGCCAGTTCTGCCGCCGCTTCCAGCGCCTTGACGAGCTGCGCGGGCAGGTGGAAGTCGTAGGCGTGGCGCAGCACTTCGTCCACGCGGGCATCCGGAGCGTCGGCGCGGCAGGTGTTGCAGGCCGGGCAGCTCTCCTGCGTGGCGGGGTGGATGTATTCCTCCTCGCACTGGCAGCTCCAGAACAGGGGAGTGGTGAAAATCTTGTTGACCTGGATCAGGTCGGTGATGCACATGACATGCCTCCATCGGGAATCTGGCGGATGATCAGCACGCCGGGGGTCGGGTTTTCGATCTCGATCCGGTTGCCCGGCTCGATGCCGGCTTTCTGCACCCACTTGCCCTGGATGCGGATCTGGGGGACGACCTTGCGCCGGTAGAAGTCACCGGTAGGGACGACTTTCAGCGTGCGGGTCATGCCGCGCCTCCTGCGACCATGCGCCCGAGGCGGGTCTGCCTGAACCACTCGCGCAGTTCGGCAGCCACGTCTGCGCGCCGGATGGTTTTGAGCAAGGCAGATAGCTCCACTTCGGTGGAAGTGAACTCGATGCCGCTGTGCTTGTGGTAGCAGGTGAACCACAGGCCGCCATTGCCCGTGACCTGGACCGAGCGTCCCCGCAGCCCCTCGTTGGCCAGCCATTCCGGCCGGATCGCCTCCGCCGTGACGACTTCGCCTTCTTCCCATGCTTCGGGATACTCGGCATCCGGATCGTCTTCGGGCGGCTGCCAATCGAGCCAGTCGGTTTCCAGGAAAGTGACCTCGAGGTTGTAGAAGCGCTTCCAGCCGAGCATGGCGCGAGCGACGCGGGCGACCAGGTAAGCAAAGACCAGGTAGAAGATGGCGCTCGGCTTCAGCTCGATGGCCACGTGGCTGACGGCTTGCTCGTACTCGTTGCTGCCGACGCGGATGACGAAGTAGTGAGTATGGTTGCGCTTTTGGCAACCAGTGTATTGGTCGTTCATACGACATACCTCCGTGTAAGATTTCGGAAACGGCTTTGCTGCCTCCTGCCTGACCTCGAATTTCCTCGAGAACAGGCAGCAGACGGCAAATACAAGATCCGCCGTATAGTCTTGACGACTGTACGCCATTGGCGTATAAGGATGTTCAGGCAGATCGTGGAAGAGGAGTATCCATGAAAGACGAAATGTTCAACGAACTGGTGACCAGCGTGCGGGAAGGTGGCGCGATCTTGCGCGGCGAACGCATGCCGTCGCGCCAATTCTTCGTGGAAGGACCGGATGTCAAACGTATTCGTGCGAGCTACAAACTCTCGCAGGGTGAGTTTGCTGCCTTGCTTGGGATCAGTGTCGCAACGTTGCGAAATTGGGAGCAGGGACGGCGAACGCCGGAAGGCCCGGCGCGGATTCTGTTGCAGGTGGCGGCCAAACATCCCGACGCGGTATGGGATGTGGTTCGTCCGGCTGCAAAGTAGGGCAGGCGCAAGAAGAGAGAAGGAGGGAGGCGGTTAGCCTCCCTCGCCTGTGTCACCAGGCGATCGGCTTCGAGACGGGAAACCCGTCCATCCTTTTCGAGCATGTAATCCTGGACAAAGGGGATGGGGTCTTTTCCTTCACGATCCGCCCAGGCGACAATTTCAGCGATTGTGTCAATCAACGTAGCCATAGCTGGCATACCTCCGTGTAAATGGAATTAGAGACAG
>CAYZIQ010000095.1:5831-12101 GCA_964478375.1 uncultured Chloroflexus sp.
GTCAATCAACGTAGCCATAGCTGGCATACCTCCGTGTAAATGGAATTAGAGACAGCCTTGCTGCCTCTCGTCTGCCTCGGGCAGGGGCGGGCGGCAGGCGGCAAGTTGGTGTCAGGGGGTGAGAAGGGCGTGCGAGTGACACGCCCTTCCAGGTCAGCGAGGCGGATAGCCTCAGGGGGAGCGAAAAGCGTGGCTCACTCTAGGATCGTCACCTTGTCCAACGCGGCGCGGATCTCTCTCCGTAGCGAGGCGTCGAAAGCCGGCGACTCGGCGTCGAGCGAGAGGGTTTCTGCAAGCAGATCCCAGTCATCTTCTGCTGCCAGGATCACGTTCGTCCGCTCCGGCGCGGACAGGTATCCCCCGGCGATGTGGATGGCAGCCGCCAACCGGCGTAGCGGACGGGTGAACTCCAGCCAACGGATGTGCCAGGCGAGCGGCAGCGTGCGCGGGCAGTGGGTAGTGCCGTCCTTGCCGGGGAAAGTGAGCGGTGTGAGCAGGATAGTCAGCAGGATGACGAAGAGCGTGGCGAGCGCAGCCAGCAAGGAAGCGAGCAGGTGAGCGTTCATACGACCGCCTCCGCCAGGTTGTTGGCGCAGAGCGGATGCGGGTTGCAGACCGGGCAGCAGGCCGCGTGGGCGATCCGGTTGCAGTCGCAGTGGACCGCGGGGTCGCCGGATCGAGCGCGCAGGCAGTCCGGCTCGTGCAGGTCGTGGCGCTCTTCCCAGGATTGGGTGTCGAACAACCCGCCGCAGACCGAGCAGCGCGGCACATCCATTTCCTCCAAGATGTCGTATTCGAACTGGGGCTCGGCATAGGCGCGCAAGGCCACATCCAGGTAGACCGGATATTGCTCCAGACGCGCGTCGCGCATCCAACGTCCCATGAACCTCTCCAAAACATCCTCAGCGAAACTGCGGTCAACACTGTCAACCAGGTCGAATTGCGCGGATTCGTTCAGGAGCGTTCCAGCGTCCTCCGAATGCTGGATCAGGCGCACCTGGCAGGAAAGGTTGTACTGCGGGTCGTTCTGAGCTGCGGGAACCAGGATGAACCAGATGCAGGGGAAGCTAATCGTAACAGCAGCCATAGGGCATACCTCCGTGAGAAAGTGTGGCGGCCGGAAAGGACCGCCCCGGCCAGCTTCCAGCTCAGGGCTGGAGGCCGCCCGGCGCGGCAACATCTGGCTGCCGGTCATCTTCGACTTCGACCCGCATTCCGTTTTCGTCGAACCAGCCAGGACCGCAGCCCTCGCAGATGTCCCAAACGACTTTGTCAGCCTCCGCCCGGATGTCCGGCTCGGGTAAGCCGAGACGCCGGGCGCATTGCGCGCAGAAATCAGCCATAATGCTCTCTTCTATGTAACGATTTCATGGAGTTCCCATAGGTAGCGGATGGGACCGGCAACAATGAAGCAAAACCCACCCACTACACCCGATCAGACTTTCTCCTACCTGTCAGGACGGGAGACGGCCTGCAGCCGATCATCGAGGAGCTTCCTTCCGCTCTTGACATAGATCACCGCCCGGATGGCAGTGATCATTTCAGCGAGCAGCCAGACGCCCAGGATGACGGCAATCACAAGAAAGACGGGCATGGTGCACCTCTCTCGGAGAACTGGGGGCGGGTGGCCCCATGGAGGGTCGGCAAGAAGCCTGCCTCCCCTCGAAGGGGTACGCGGGGTACTCCATCGAAGGGAGGCAGCGACCAGGGGAGAGAGGCGCAGCCATGCGCTCGTTTACAAGTGCGGGAGTGGATGGTGAACGGTCCCATCCGCAGGTCATCCCCCCAGGACTCGAACCTGGACGCATCCAATTTGCGGGGGATGAAGATGTCCCTGCCGGAGCAGGGACAGGGTGCAGGCGGTTAGCCCGCTGTTCGAGGGGTGGTAAGGCGTGGAAGCTACGCTGGTTCGCCTGCAAGCTCTTCTTCGTCGCCGGCCTCGGCCTCGACGGAGAACGGCTCGATGCTGAAAGCGGAGATGACATACGCCTGGTGTTTGACGCCATCGTTGCCATCCCATTCTTCCATGCTCAGGCGGCCCTTGGCCGTGAACTTGTCGCCCTTGGCCAGGTTCTGCAAAGCGGCGACGGACGGAGAGGGTTCCTCGTCCTTGCTGAATGCCTTGACGTTGAACCACATCGAGGGCAGGAACTCGCCTTGCTTGTCCTTGCCTTGCGAGAAGAAGGCGCGGACCTTGCCCCAGGGTTTCCCGCTGGCGGCGTATTTCACATCGCCCTCGCTCGCGGCTTGCAGGGTCAGCGCGACGTAATTCTGGCGCTTCGCCTTACCATTGTTATTGTTGTCTGCCATGTTGGCATACCTCCGTGAAAGTTTTTCGGAAACGGGCTTGTGACCCGTCATCCACAAAATAAGTATTTCTGTGTCAGGTATTCCGGTGTCAGGCACGCAATCGTCGTGCGACATGGAACATGACACGGGAAAACGCCGCACGCTATTCGGAAGCGCAGGTTTCTGCCAGGGGGCAGTAGCCGCACTCCCATTTACCCTCGTCATCTTCGGCGAGGATCGGCGGCAGGGTTGGCGCGAGAAGGGCGCGCAGGCGCTCCTTTAGGAAAGACAGCGTCTGCTCGCGTTCGTATGGAACGGCGCAGCGCAGGGGCAGGGTGGGGGGCAGGTAGACGATCTCGCCGCCCAGGATGGGCAGCTCACCTACCGCGCCCAACGCCGCAGCCACCTGGCCGGCGTTCTTCTCGATCAGCAGGCAGTACAGGTTGAGCTGCCTGGCGTGGGAAGACCGCGCCTGGGCGTCGGTAACGGTGCGATAGGCAGCGTTCCTGGAGATCCGCCCGCAGTTGGGACACAGGAAGCCGCCTTTCGATCTCATCGTCGTGGGCGCGCCGCAGCCCGAACAAAACCAGGTGCTTTTTTCGCGAGGTGGGTTGTCGGTCATCTTGTAGTCGGTAATGAACAAGCCGTCGCGGCGCATTTCCACCAGGTCGGGCTGCCCCGAAAGGGTGATCGTCTGGCCAAGGAACTTGAAAGTCCAGGCCAGCCGGATTTCTTTCAAGCCCTGGGGATAGCCGCACAGGTAATCGTGGACGGCAGTGCCGCGCGTCATGCGGTACAGGCCGCCGGGTTTCTCGTACCAGGCGTTTTCCTTCTCCAGCCGCAGCCGCCGTGGGCAGTGCAGCAGTTCGGTGACGGAAAAGCCGACCTCGGCGCCGCGTTCGGCAGCGAGTGTGGCGGCCAGGTCCGGCGGACGGATGCCGGCGATGATGCGTTCGATGATGGAGGCCGTCAGGGGACAGCCGGGATTGTTGGCGCTGAGCGCGCAGGAAAGACAGTCGGCGAAGGCCACCGGCTCGCTGCTGACTTCGCACAGGAAGCCGGCCAGCCCCGCTCGGATTTGGGTCGGAGCAAGAGATGCAGTCATATTTCGCCTCCTACTCCGCCGGGCTTGCCGGGGTGGCGCCGCCATCGGCGCTCTCGACCCTGGTCCAGTTGATGGCCGGCGCGCCGCTCATGAAGTGCTGCACGTGGGTGTAACCGGCGCGGGTGATGCGCCGCCCACGCGGCGTGCGGGCAAGCAGGCCCATCATCAGCAGGGCGGGTTCGATGACATGCTCCACCGTCGCCAGGTCGAGACCGGCGTTGGCCGCCAGCGAGCGCGGCCCCACCGGTCCGCCGCGATAGGTGTTGACGAGCGTGACCAGGTACTTGCGGTCGGCGTCCTCCAAGCCAAGCTCATCCAGCCCCAGCAGGGGCATGGTGGCCTCGACCAGGCCGCTGTCAATGATGTCCGTACCATTGGAAACGGCCGCGTCCACACAGCGGCGGAACAGCCGCAGGGCGACGCGCGGCGTGCCGCGTGAGCGGAAGGCGATACCGTCCAGGGCTTCGTCGTCGGTCATGTAACCGAGCGTATCCGCGGCGCGCAAAGCGACCGCTTTCAGCTCATCGAGCGTGTAGAGCTGGAGATAGAACCCCTGCCCGAAGCGGGCGCGCATCGGCTCCGGCAGCAGGCCGAAGTCGGTGGTGGCGCCGACCAGGGTGAAGGGCTTGAGGCCCATCGAGATCACGCCCTCGCTGCCTTCCGGCTTGATCGAGATCTTGAAATCCTCCATGGCCGAATAGAGCATCTCGGCCATTTCGCGGTGCATGGCGTGGCACTCATCGAGGAACAGCACGTCGCCTGGTTGCAGCATCACCAGCAGGGCAGCCAGGTCGCCGGCCTTTTGCAGGGAGGGGGCGGCCAGCTCGTGGAAGCGCGCCCCCTGTTCGGCGGCGATGATCGCCGCCAGGGTGGTCTTGCCCAGGCCGGGGCCGCCGTAGAAGGCGATATGTTCCAGCACGGTCTGGCGTTGGCGGGCGGAATCGAGCATCAGGCGCAGCGTCCGTTTCAGGTCGCCCTGGCCGATGAAATCATCCAGTGTTTGGGGGCGGAAGTTGCGCTCGTCCGCAATGGAATTTTGTGGGGTGGTCATGTGACATACCTCCGTTTGGGAATTTGCCGCTTGCGCGGCATGAGAAGAACGACCACCTGTGGTGACAAATCGAACCACCGTCGTTCTCAGGGAAGGCCGATGACGGGATCGGTCCTCCGTGAGAGCGGCGGTGGAGGTCGTGACCATGGAAGCCCCCTGGATAAAAAAACACCCCCGACCATTCTCTTTCGAGAAAGGCAGCCTCTCCTGGCTGCCTGCTTGTCGGGAGTGGGTAAAACGGTCGAGCCGTTCTACTGTGCCAATGCTTTAGGCCAAATCATTGCGCACTGGCGCGAGGAATTGCTGAATTACCAGCAAAAGCGATAGACATTGTCGGGTGTAACAACAAATCTCTTCACCGGCTGGTAGGCATCGAAGGCGTGGGAAAAAGCGGCTTTTTCCGCCCAGGTGATCTGGAACGCCTGGAGTTCCTGGTTCTGGCTGCTTTCCAATACCAGGTCAATCTCATATCCCTGGTAGGTTCGCCAAAAATAGGCATTGTAGGGGCGATGGGCGTACAGGTTGCGCTTCAATACGGAGGCGACGACCAGGTTTTCCAAGAGCATCCCCTTGTCATCGCGAGCTTCGAGAGAGGCGAAGCGATTGATCACTGCATTGCGGATGCCGACATCCCAGAAATAGACCTTGAACTTGGAATTCAGCTCACTGCGCAGGTTACGGCTGAAGGACGGAAGGCGAAAGATCAGGAAGTACTTCTCCAGGATGGTGATGTACTGATCCACTGTATTGCGGGCGATGCCCAGTTGGGTCGCCAGTTCGTTGAGATTGACCAGGTTGCCGACCTGGTGGGCCAACAGCGCGACCAGCTTCACCAACACCTGGGGGGCTTTCAACCTTTCCAGCATGAAGATATCCTTGTACAGCGCGCTTTCCAGAATGTCGCGCAGCTTGGCCTGCTTTTCCTCTACATTCGTCCTGCTGACCACTTCGGGGTACATCCCATAGACCGCCAGCGAGCGCAGGGTTTCGTTGAGATGGCCAGCCTGAGTGATGGATTCTGGAAAGGAAAAGTAATCCTCCACGGACATGCCAGCATATTCTCCCAGGGTGAGCGGCAGAAGCTCGATGAAATACTTGCGCCCGGCCAGGCTGTCGGTCAACCTTTGAAGCAAGAGAAAAGACGAGGATGAAGTTGCCAGCACTTTCACGTAGGAGAAGTGATCGTAGATGAGCTTTAGCAGCAGGTCTATGCGGGGAAAGCCTTGCACTTCGTCCAGTAACAGGTAAGCTTGCTGACCGGGCGCGAAGCCCAGCTCGGAGAAGATGCGCTCCAGCCGGGCGGTGGAGGGTTCGCCGAAAATCGCCTGGGCAGTGGGGTCATCCAGGGCATACATGGCGGTAGGATGATTCCCTTGCAGCTCGCGATGGAAGAGCTGCAGCAGGGTGGTCTTTCCGACCCGGCGTGGGCCATAAAGTACCAGGATTTCTGGCGCGGGGAGCAGGGAGCGCAAAGTCTGTTCGACAATTCTTGTGTACATACGGTTATATTACGTCTAACTGTAAAAAATGTCAATGAATTGACAGAATTAATAGAAATAAGGTAACTGCTCAGGCATGTTCACGAGACCGCTAAATATGGAGACATTATCCGAAATCGGCACTGAATTGCCACAGGTTCGGCCACCAGATATAGCCATTCATTGCAAAATGTTGCCCTTTCATCCACATATAGCGAATTTCGCTGAATCAGGCTGAGCAGTTACGAAATAAGTTTAGTATCATTGCGAGATCACGGCTCAACCCAGCAGTAAGTGTGTCTCATTATCTTTAAGATCCTACAAATTTCAGTGGTAATGTCCCTTCG
>CAYZIQ010000096.1:0-12099 GCA_964478375.1 uncultured Chloroflexus sp.
GCGCGTCGGCCAGTGCGGTTATACGGGCGACGCAGATCTCGATGACGATTTCGATGAGGAGCTTTAGCCCTTCTGGGAATGTTCTCCATCCTCTTCGGCCTCCTCTCCGCCCTGACGTGGGGCGCGGCAGATTTCAGCGGCGGACTGGCCTCCAGGCGCGCCAACCCTACGACGTGGGCATCGTCGCCGAGGCGGTCGGGATGGGCTTGGTCGCGGCCTCAGCCCTGGCGACCGGTGAACCCATTCTGTCCTTTCCATCCCGGGAGAGATCATGAACAAACTTACTCGCCGTGAAAAATGGCTGTATGGTGCCGGGGATATCGGCTTCAGCCTGACCTCGACCATCATCGGCGCCTATTTTGCCATCTTCCTGACCGATGTGGTCGGCGTCACGCCCGCCATCGCCGCGGCTGCCATCTTCATCGGGCGCACCTGGGACTACATCAACGACCCGCTCATCGGACACATCTCCGACCGCACGCGCACCCGCTGGGGACGGAGGCGGCCTTTCCTACTCTTCGGCGCGCTGCCCTTCGCACTGATCTACATCCTGATGTGGTGGCGGCCACCCTTCCAGAATGACTTGCTTTTGGCGATCTATTACGCTGCCGCCTACGTGCTCTTCGACACGGCGGCGACGTTCGTTTACATGCCTTACTTCGCCCTCACTCCCGAACTGACCGCCGATTACGACGAACGTACCGCGCTGACCACCACGCGCATGTTCTTCTCCATCTTCGGCAGCCTGGTGGCTTTTACCATCCCGTTGATGATCGTGGACGGCTTTCACCCCGAGCACGCCGGACGGGTGCTCATCATGGGAGCCTCGTTTGGCATTGCCTCGGCTCTCCCCTTGTTACTGGTCTTCCTCGGAACGCGCGAGCGAGCGGAATCCATCCAGCAAAAGCAGCCCAGCATACGCGCGTCGCTGCGGGCCGCACTGGGCAACCGTCCTTTCATCTTCGGCCTGATTATCTACCTGTTCACCTGGGTTTCGGTGAGCATCCTGGAAGCGATCCTGTTGTTCTTCGTCAAGTACGTGGTCGAACGTGAAGCGCAAAGCGACCTGATCATGGCGACCATCTTCGTCGTAGCCATTGTCGCTTTGCCGCTCTGGGAATGGGCTTCGCGCCGCCTGAACAAGCGCCTGGCGTACATCGCCGGTATTGCTTTTTGGGCCGTGGTGCAGCTCGTCATGGTCACGCTGACGCCAATTTCCAGCCTGAGCTTATTGTTGGGCTTGTGCGTGCTGGCTGGAATTGGCGTCTCGGCGGCGCACGTGCTGCCCTGGGCCATCATCCCGGATGCCATCGAGTGGGGCGAATGGCGCACTGGCGAGCGGCACGAGGGCATGTTCTACAGCTTGATCACCCTGGCGCAGAAAATTGCCTCCTCGATTGCCGTCCCATTAGCGCTGCTGGTGCTGGACTTCACCGGTTACATCCCCAACAGCGCGACGCAGCCTGCCAGCGCGGTGAACGGCATCCGCATCGTCGCTGGGCCGATCCCGGCCATCTTATTGTGCCTGGGCATCTTGTTCGCCGTTCTCTATCCGCTGGGACGCGAGAACTATTCCCAGTTGGCAAAGGAACTTGAAGCCCGGCGCGCCGCGCGGGACAAGGATTTGCCATGAGCGAGATCGAAATCCACCCTGTGCGGACGCGCCGCGAGAAGCGCATCTTCCTCACCTTTCCCTGGCACATCTACAAGGGCGACCCGCTTGGGTGCCGCCACTCCTGCCGGAGCGCGCCAAATTCATTGACCCGAGGCGCGGTCCCTTCTTCAAGAACGGTTACGCCGAGTTCTTCATCGCCTGGCGCGGACGGCAGCCGGTCGGCACGATCTGCTGCGCCGAGGACCTGGCCGCAACCCGCTTCAGGGGTCACGGCGAGTGCATGGTCGGTTTCTTCGAGTGCATCGAGGATTATGCCGTGGCCGAGGCACTGCTCGCTCAGGCCGAAGACTGGGCGCGGACGCACAACCTGACCGCCCTCTACGGCCCGTACAACCTCGACCGCGATGACTCGCGCGGCCTGCTGGTCGAGGGCCGCGACCGCCCGCCGGCGGTAATGTGCGGCCACACCCCGCCCTACTACGCCGAGTTCTTCGAGCGCTTTGGGATGAGTCAGCTCGGCGATGACGGCCTGGCTTACGCCATTGATGTTGATCTGTCTACGCCGCAGATTCAACGCTTGACGCGGCTGGCCGAGAAGATCCGCCCACGCAAGAATATCACCGTGCGCGGCGGGCGGCTAGACGACTGGGATGGCGAGATTGACCGCATCCTCGAGCTGACCAATAAGGCGCTGGCGCATTTCCCCGATTTCACGCCCTGGCCGCGTGAGGCCATCGAGGGGATGGTCGCTCCGCTGCGCAGCGTAGTGGACCCAGTCTGGTCCTCTTCGCCGAGATCGAAGGCCGACCCGTCGGCTGGTTCCCTGGCGTGCCGAACTTCAACGAGATCCTGATCCACCTCAACGGGCTGCGCTATCCCTGGGATTACCTGAAACTGCTCTGGCACTCGCGCCGCAAGCCGCAGTGCGTGGCGATCAAGAGTGTGCTCGTCCCGCCCGAATATTGGGATACCGGCGTGGCCGTGCTGCTCTTCGACGAAATGGCGAAACGCGCCGCGGCTAAAGGCTACAAATGGGCCGACCTTTCCATCACCGGCGAGGACAACGTGGATACCTACCCACTGGCGACGCGGGCAGGAGCGAAGATTTACAAGAGGTACCGGATTTACAGGAAACAGCTTGATTGAGGACCCCGTTTTCTCAGAGAAAACGGGGTCCTGAAAGGAAATGACAATGACCAGCAGACTGACTGGCAAGACCGCCCTCATCACCGGCGCCACCTCCGGCATCGGCAAGGCGACCGCCCTCGTTTTTTCAGACGAAGGCGCGGATGTAGTCATCACGGGACGCCGCGCGGAGCTGGGCGAAGCCGTCGCTGCAGAGATCGGGCGTCGGGGCGTCCGCTCCGCCTTTATCCAGGCAGACCACAGTCAGCTCGCAGACTGCGAACGCGCCGTGGCCGAGACCATCCGCCAGTTCGGGCGCATTGACATCCTGTTCAACAATGCCGGCGTGGTGACGAATGGCACGGCGGAGAGCACGTCCGAAGAAGACTGGCAATACCTGATGAACCTCAACGTGACCGCCGTCTGGCGCATGAGTCGGTTGGTGCTGCCGCACATGCGGGCGCAGGGCGGCGGCGTGATCGTCAACAACGCCTCGGATTGGGGCGTGGTGGGCGCGGCGAACGCGCTGGCCTACGCCACCAGCAAGGGCGCGGTGGTGCTGATGACCAAGAGCATGGCGCTCGACCACGCCGCCGAGGGCATCCGCGTCAACGCCGTCTGCCCGGGCGATACCTTCGTGGAGCGCTGGGTCGAGCAGGGCTCCTTCAAGGAATCGGGCGCGACGACCTACGAGCAGGCTAACGCCGAGGCCGGCTACCTGCCGATGAAGCGCTTTGGCCGCCCGGAAGAGATCGCCCGCGCCGTGCTCTTCCTGGCCTGTGAGGACTCATCTTTCGTCACCGGCGCGACGCTTTTGGTGGATGGAGGCAATACGGCACAGTAAGGCAACACAATGAAAAACCGACTGCAAAGCCAGGTGTTTTACCTGGCAAATACAAACTATTCCTGGAGGAAAAATGGACGAGAAAAAGCTCTATCGCACGGGCGCGATCTGCGCCTTCGGGTTAGCCGCTGCCGCGCTCCTCAACGGCATCGCTACCTTCACCGGCCCATACGCCCTATGGGTCATCTCACGCATGTTGATCGTGGTGTTCGCTTTGGGATTCCTGCCCGCCTTGCAGGTAAAGATGCGCAAGGCGCATGCCGGTTATGCTTTTTGGATGACCAACCTGGCCTACCTGGGCGTGGCGGCTGAAGGCCTCTATTACTTCGGGAAGCTGGATTTCGATACCTCCTGGCTGTTCTTCGGCGGGTTGGGACTCTCGGCGCTGGCCTTCAACGTCATCGCCTTGCGCCACGCCCTCTGGCCAAAGGCGCTGGCCTGGATCGGCGTGGCGACAGGCGTGCTGCTGCTCTGCGTGGTCGTGGCCTCCTTCTGGCCCTCAGTGCTGTATGTAGTCAGCCAGGTATCAGCCGGGCTTGGGGCGGTGGTGCTTTACCCCATTTGGCTGATCTGGCTGGGAATCCGCTTTCGGATAGAATAGCCTTATGCCATTCGACCCTGCCTACGCCGATTTCATCCAGTCCTATCCTCTTTACGACACCACCCACGATATTGATGAACTGCGCCAGTGCGAGTACAGCCGCCTCGACCGCCTCGGTCAGGTCTATCTGGATTACACCGGCGGCGGGCTGTACGCTGAGTCGCAGATCCATCGGCACCACGCGCTGCTCGACCAAAACGTCTTCGGCAACCCGCACTCTTCCAACCCAACCTCGCTGGCCGTCACCCGCCTGATCGAAAGCGCCCGCGAGCACGTGCTGCAATTCTTCAACGCCTCGCCGGAAGAGTACGTCGTCATCTTCACTCAGAATGCCAGCGGCGCGCTCAAGCTGGTCGGTGAGGCCTATCCCTTCGGACAGGGCTGCCGCTACCTGCTGACCTTCGACAATCACAACTCGGTCAACGGCATCCGCGAGTTCGCCCACGCCAAAGGCGCGGAGGTTACCTATATCCCGGTTGTCTTGCCGGAACTGCGTGTGGACGAAACACAGCTCGATACGTACCTGGACCGTTCGATTGAGCGCTCACGGCAAAGCCGTTCGGCCGGCGACTGCACCCCTGCCCCGAGCGGAGGTGAGGGAAACCTCTTCGCCTACCCGGCCCAATCCAATTTCTCCTCGGTGCAGCACCCGCTGGAATGGATCGAACGCGCCCATGCCAAAGGCTGGGACGTGCTACTGGACGCGGCCGCCTTCGTCCCCACCAACCGCCTCGACTTGAGCGCCGTCCAGCCGGACTTCGTGCCGGTCTCGTTCTACAAGATGTTCGTCCACCCGACCGGCATCGGCGCGCTGATCGCCCGCAGGCAGGTGCTCGGCAAGCTGCACCGTCCCTGGTTCGCGGGTGGGACGATCACGGTCGCCTCGGTGCAAGGCGATAGATATTACCTGGCCGATGGCCCAGCCGCCTTCGAAGACGGCACGCTGGATTAACTCAACATCCCGGCGGTCGAGATTGGCCTGAAGCACCTCGAAAGGATCGGCTACAAAGTGATCCACGAGCGCGTGCGCAGTCTGACCGGCTGGCTGCTGGACAGGCTGACGGCAATGAGGCACAGCACGGACAAGCCGCTCGTCCGTGTCTACGGGCCGCTGACGACGCACGCACGCGGCGGCGCGGTGACGGTCAACTTCTTCGACAAAGACGGGAGGCCGGTTGACCATCGTCTCATTGAACAGGAGGCTAACCAGCACAACATTTCCTTGCGGACAGGCTGTTTCTGCAATCCAGGCGCGGGTGAGATCGCGCTCGGCATCTCCAAGCCCGAACTGGCCGCCTGCTTCTCCGGCTCGGGCCACGATCAACGCCTGAGCTATGATGACTTCCGCCTGTGCATTGACGGCAAAGCCTCCGGCGCAGTGCGGATTTCGGTCGGGCTGGTCAGCAACTTCGAGGATGTGCAGGGATTTTTGAAGTTCGCGGAGGGGTTGGTGAACTAAGGCTAGCCAGCCATGACGGGGACTCCCGGCCCCGTCACAGGGCTGACCGAAGGTCTCTACGTTCGCGATGGCGACCTGCGGTCAGAAGCCCGGCGGCGGCAGGAGTCCCTCGCCGAGCGAGGAAAATCTCACCTATGAATGGCAATCATCGCGCCAACATCAAACCCGGCCTGCGCGTCCGCATCGTCCTTAAACAGGATCAGCCCACCGGCAAACTGACCGAGGGTATCGTCAAGGAAATCCTGACCCGCTCGGCGACGCATCCGCACGGCATCAAAGTCCGTTTGGTGAGCGGGGCGGTGGGGCGGGTGAAAGAAATCATCGGCTGAGGTAGTCCACATGGAGCAATCCGAACTCGACGCCAAATCCCTCGTCTCTGCCTTCGACGCCGAAATGCGCACCTTGGCAGTGCCGAATACGCCCAACGCCCGCGCCGTCCGCCGCAGGTATTCGCAGAGGCTCAAAAAGGCTGCACCGGAATTCGTCCTGGCGGTGGCGCGCGAACTCTTCAATACTGGTCATCGCTGGGCGGCTTACGAGATCATCGTCGCGCACGAGCCTGCCTTTCGCAGCCTGGGCGAGGCCCAGATTGAGGCCCTCGGGCAGGGCATCAACAGTTGGTGGACAGTGGACTCTTTCGCCCGCACGCTCGCCGGCCCGGCCTGGCTGCATGGGCTGGTCGCCGACGCGCTCATCCACAAGTGGGCACGCTCGAACGATCTCTGGTGGCGGCGCGCCGCGCTGGTCAGCACGGTGGCGTGGAATGTGCGCTCAAAGGGTGGACCGGGAGACGTGCCGCGCACGCTGGCCGTCTGCCGGATACTGGCCGCCGACCATGAAGACATGGTGGTGAAGGCTTTGTCCTGGGCGCTGCGCGAGTTGGTCGCACACGATGCGCAAGCCGTGCGCAGGTTTCTCGAAGAATACGCGCCGGTTTTGGCAGCGCGGGTAAAATACGAGGTGGGAAACAAGCTGAGAACCGGCCTGAAGAATCCCGGACGGAGGTGTACTGCGCGAAACCCCGCGCCGGGCAAGGAGTCATGATGAATGAAAAGCTGAACCCCCCTTATCTCCGAAAAGACGAGCAGCGCGGTGATTTCCAGGTTTGGATCGTGGATGGCAGTTACATCCGCGGCAGGATTGACGAGGAGTTCACCAACTTCGGCCAGCATTATCGTTTCGCGTATATCCCCGAAAAGGAATTCTGGATTGACCAGGAAGCCGAACACGATGAGCGTCAGTTTTTCATCGAACACCTGTTGGTGGAGAACCGGCTGATGGCTGGGGGAATGCCTTACGAACAGGCCATTGTCCAGGCGGATCGCGCCGAGCGCGCCGAACGGCGGAAAGCTGGGGACGTGCGTCGCGCTACCCAAGGTAGTGCTTTGCCTGATCCGAAAACGGTACACGAACGGTTGTGGAAGAAGCTAGAGAACGGCGTCAGCGTGTGGATCGTCAATGGGCGGATGGTACGCAGCGTGTTCGATATTGACTACACCGAGGGCGGGCACGATTACGTTTACGAGTTCGTCCCGGAGAACGAGGTCTGGATTGACGACGCGATCGTCGAAGCTGAGCGCGGTTACGTGCTGCTCCACGAACTCCACGAGCGCAACCTGATGGCGCAGGGATGGCCGTACAGCAAGGCACATGCCGATTCCAGCCGTATAGAGTATCACTGCCGCCATCATCCCGACGAATTGCACGACGCGCTCGCCAATGAGGGCTGGGCTTGACCAGCGAATCTCAATTGGGCGTGTTTCATTTCGGGTGAAAGGAAGACCGAGGGTCGAGTAACCGATGCTTTTCCGGCGTACACTTGCACCTGCTGCAAGTGCAGGTGTCGAGACCCAGAAACGCTGGTTTCGATACGGGCGGAAGAGCACCGCCCTACTCAACCAGCTTTCTCCAACTCATAATGAGATGCACCCATCTCACCTCGGCCTCACCCGAATCGTATGCACCTCCCGCGCCGGGCTATGGCGGTAAGCCAGGACTTGCTCATTTGGCCGCACCTCGTAACTGCCATCCGTGACCTCGACGCGATACCCATTCGGATATTGGTAATCGGGCACGAAGATCAGGCTGGGTTCTGTCACCTGCGGATCGTGGTGGAAGGTGAACTCGAAGATCCGCCTGCGGATGTCGAAGCTCATGCGCAGCGGCTCACCGGCGGCCGCCAGCGCGTACGGCCGGACGACGGCCTGCAGTGCTCGCCCGCCTGAGTGAATATCACCTGGGGCTGTCTGCTGGTCACGGCTGAAGAGCGAGAGGTCTTCGTCGTTCCACATGTCGCCGCGGGCGTTGGTGTTGTCGGCGGTGTAATTCCACAAGGTGTAGCTCAACAGGTTATCGTCCATGGCGCACAAGGTGCGATCCATTGCCGCCACCTGGTTTCTGAAATCCCCTGTCCGATACGCCCGCTTCTCATTCAAGTCGAAGGCGATGCCCGTCTCGCCGATCAGGACTGGCACACCCCCCATGCTCTGCGCCGCGTGTTCTTTGAAAGCCGCCAGCTCTCGCGAGTACGCGCGGCGAATGCGACTCGGCCCGATCAGCAGCTCGTTTGTGATGTTATCGGAGCCGAGGAACGGGCTGAACCTTTTCGTGAACAGGACGAAGCCGTCGTACCAGTGCGGGGCGTAGACAATGTTCGCGGCGCCGCCCGGATCCCAGGCCGCGCATCCAGCTCAAACTCCTTCTCGACGAAGATCATCGCCCCCGGATGCACCTCACGCATTGCCCTGGCGAAGCGGTTGTTGAAAGGGATGTAGTAATCGCGGTTGAAGTTCACCGGGCGGCCATCCACCTGCGTAAAATGATCGGGGCGGAGCAGGCGCGGACGGCCGACAGGATCCAAATCCCAGACGCCGTTCGTCCGCCAGAGGCAGTCGTAGCCATCCAGCCAGGCGCGTTCCCCACGCGGGTTCATAAGCCTGCGTTCGATGCGTTTCGGGCCAGTCAGGCGCCGCTGCCACACATCCACTTCCTGGGGAATACCCGCACCCAGCAGCATGGACTGGAACGGGCTGGGGATGGCACCTAACTCGACCACCGCGTGCGGCCGCGTCAGGTCGCGCCAGCCGATGTAGCCGCGCAACGGCTCGTTGAGGGTATCGTAGCCGACCACGTTGGGCAGGTCCTTCAAACGCACGGCGATCTGCTGCATGGCCTCAATATAATGGCGCTGCAAGAATTCCTGCGCCGGCTCGCCCTCGATCTCCGTCTGCGGCGCAAAATCGTTTCCGGCGAAGAACAAGGTGAACAGGGTGGCGGCGGCCAGCTTTGTGGCGTTGGTCGGCCAGATCATGCGCGGCAGCGGGTCGCCGTGGACCGGGTGCTGGAAAGCCGCGCCGGTCGGCTGGAAGCGGGTCACGTCCATGCCGACTGCCTCAAAGGTCCAACCTGGCGCGCCGTCCCCGCCGGAGAAGCGGCTCCACATGTCCTGGTGAGGGTCAATGAACAGACGGATGCCGTGCCGCGCGACCTTCTCGATCACCGCGTACAGGTAGTCCAGGTATTCCAGGTCGTAGATCCCCGGCGCGGTATGCTCGATCGCCTCCCAGGTCACCAGGAAGCGCAGGAAGGTCAGCCCCCACTTGCGCAGACGGGCGAAGTGCTCGTCGGCTTCGTCCAGCGGAAAAGGCCGCCCAATGAAGGATACGTTCCGGTGGTCGAAGAAACCTTCACGAATGTAGGTCGCACCATTGGGAGCAGTCGGCACTTTGCTGCTGCCCCCCAGGTTGACGCCGCGTAGCAGCAGTGTGCGCCCGAATTCATCCTTGAAGCATGAGCCGTCAATGTGCATGTTGCAGACTCCTTTCGTGCTATACTGCTATCAGCAGATATGAGCTGCCTGTTCCGCATATCACTGACTGGAATATTATACGGCATCCGCCGATGCATTTTCTACGCCGCGTTCGTGTGGCGATTTGTGGTGCTGCAACGCCCGGAACCGCTCATCTATGGCGTCGCAGTGACGGACCGCTGCAACCTTGCCTGCCTCGGCTGTCACGTCTCCAACACCGGTCGCCCCGATATGACCTGGGATCAACTGGTTACCGCGATGTGGGACGCGTGGAGCCGCGGATTCCGCGAGCTGTACTTCAGTGGCGGGGAACCTATGCTGTGGCGCGATGCAGACTATACACTCAAGGACGCGATTGCCGAGGCGAAACGGATTGGTTTCTTCCACGTGCACGTTTATACAAACGGTTTACTTGGCCTTGAGATACCGGCTGATCTCATCTGGGTTAGCATGGATGGATTACCCGGAATCTTCGAGAGGCGGCGCGGGGATCACTTTCATCAGGTCGAACACGCCGTGCGCACGGGTTCGCACCCCAAGATCGCCATCATCTACGTGATTGACCGCAACACCGCGGAGGGAGTCGAGCCATTCCTGCGTTGGGTGCGAGAAACGAAGTTTCCTGTGATCGGCGTCATGTTCTACTTCCACACGCCTTATTACGGGCGCGACGAGCTATTCATAACCGCCGAGGAGCGCGCTCCCATTATTGACCGGCTCCTCGACTGTATCCAGGCCGGGCTGCCGGTCATCAATTCACGGGCCGGTTTGTTGGCGCTGAAGTCTGGCAATTGGCCACGGCGTTTTCCTGTGGCTTCGGTCGCCGACGTTGACGGCGAGTCGGTGTGCTGTCGTGCTTCTGACGAGGTATGCGCGGACTGCGGCTATGCGGCCTGCACCGAGCTCACGGAGTTTCAACGTCTGCGTCTGAGCGCGCTGCTCGGCATGACGAGGTACTGGTGAATGGCCAGGGCGGTTGGCTGTCACGCCTGATCACGCACTCCATCCGTCGCTACCTTGTGGGGCCCGAACAACGCTGGGCTTTCGAGCGGCCCTCACCGGACTGGACTCCGCCGCACATTGAGCGCACATCGCTGTATCTGCACGTGCCCTTCTGTCGCCACTTTTGTCCTTATTGTCCCTACACCAAAGTCTCATATCGCGAGTCACTCGTGGAACCCTACACCCGGGCGGCAATTGCCGAGGTGGACTGGTGGGCGAATGCAGTGGGGCCGGCCGAGATAACGAGTGTCTACATCGGCGGAGGCACGCCGACGCTGGCACTGAACAGCGTCGCCCGTGTGCTGATGCGTGTGCGTGAGCGGTTCCGCCTGACAGGCGTTATCTGCATCGAGACCAACCCCGCTGATGTGGACGAGGAGACTGTGCGGCGGCTACATGCCATGGGTGTTGCGCTCGTTTCACTTGGCGTGGAATCATTCCAATCCGAGAACCTCACCGTGCTCGGACGCGGCTACCAGCCCTGGGTCGCTGAGCGCGCCCTGGCGTTGCTTGCGGAGGGTAACTTTGTCTCAGTCAATGCGGATATCATGTTTGCCCTACCGCGCCAAACTGCTGCCGATGTGATGGCTGATTTAGCCCGTGCCGCGCAGCTCGGCGCGGACCAGCTCACAACCTACCCACTCTTCACTTTTCCATACACTTCGGTCGGTAAATACCTGCACCTGACGGCGGTGCGCATGCCAAATCTGCGAATGCGCTGGGCACATTACCAGGCCATCAGCAGGTGGTGCGTTGAACACGGTTTTGAGCGCGTTTCGGTGTGGGGCTTCAAACGCGGCGCCGTCCCGCGCTATTCCTCGGTCACTCGGGATGGTTACATAGGAATCGGTCCCGGCGCAGGATCCCATCTGCCCGATGGTTTTGTGCTTAACACATTTGATCTTGATAGTTGGATCCAAACCACGTGTGAAGGGTGCATGGCGATTGCCCTACGCATGCCGTTCGTTGGTGAAATGTCCGGCTGGTGGTGGCTGTACTGGCGCTTCTACGACACGAGCATTCCGCTGGATGACCTCGATGTAGCCCTTGGAAGCGACGCTCCCAAAGCCCGCAAGTGGCTGAGAGTCATCGAACGAGCCGGATTGGCAGTTCGCAATAACAGGCGCCTCGAGCTCACCGATGCGGGCGCGTTTTGGCTCCACCTTGCGCAGAATCACTTCGCGCTGGATTATGTGAACACATTGTGGACCCAGGCGCGCCAGGAGCCGTGGCCGCAAGCTGTAGCGATCTGAATCAGCGCACAGGCCGGTCTCAACCGCAAAGCACATTTTTCTCTTCCACGCTATAATCCTCCAGCCGGAGGAATTGTTCATGAACATCCTCCCCCTCCTCTACACCCTCGGCTACAGGCTGCCCGGCTACCTGTGCGGATCGCTGCCCTTCGCTGCTTGGATCACGCGCCTGGCCAAAGGCGTGGTCGCGCGCGATAATGGCAAAGGCATCTTGTCTACCTCGCCGCTGCCGCAAGCCATTCCGTTCGGCTTGTCCGAGTCAGGGTTGAATTGGTTAATATCACACCGTTATGGAATAATTCTAGAAATGAATCATTCGAACGGTCTTGGAAACTAGAATGAAAGGAGAGAATTTTATGGAAACTCCAAGCCATTCATACAAAACTTATAAA
>CAYZIQ010000097.1:0-3121 GCA_964478375.1 uncultured Chloroflexus sp.
CACGTGATAGATTTGGCGGCGGAGGCGGCGCGCGCGGGCTTTTCGCCGGTCATCGCGGCCGGCGGCGACGGCACGATCGGCGAGGTGGTCAACGGGCTGGCGAAAGCGGCCAAATCGGATAGGTCGCTGCTTGGGCCACTCGGCATCCTGCCGCTGGGTTCGGCCAACGATCTGGTGGACAACCTGGGGCTTCCGAAGGATTTGCAGGCGGCGGCGCGGGTGATCGCGGCCGGAAAGACCCGCCGCATGGACGTGGGGCAAGTCAATGGCTTTTACTTTGCCAACAATTCCGCCATGGGTCTGGAGCCGTATGTCACGCTCAAACAGCAGCGCATCGGATGGATCAAAGGCGTTGCACGTTATTTGGTTGCCGCGTTGCAGGGGATTATGGATGGCCCGTCATGGCGTGTCAAATTGGAATGGGATGATGGACATTTCGAGGGCCCTGTTTCGCTCGTTACCGTGGGCAATGCGCCGCGCACTGGCGGCTTCTACATGATTCCCCACGCTGACCCGTTCGACAAGAAACTATCCTTCGTGCACGCTTACCGCAAATCCCGGCTGCAACTGCTGGCGATGCTGCCCAAGACGATGAAGCCGGAGCCGAACAGTTATATCCACGAGCCTGAGGTGTATGCGTACCATATGACCTGGCTGAAGATCCATGCCGAGACACCTACGCCAGCGCACACGGATGGCGAGATTTTTTCGACTGGCATCCAGGACCTCGAGTATCGCGTATTCCCCGAGAGATTGCAAATCCTGTTGCCTTAACGCCCACCTGAAGAAAAGTCCTTAATCCACTTGTTCGCGCGCCGCCGCCTCTGCAATCTGCCGATGAACTTCGCTGGAAAGGGAGGTGAATTCGGAATTCTGTTTGCCTGTATCGCGGTTTTCAACGATCAGCACAGAGGCATCCCGGCTGAGTAAAATCGTGTGCCAGGTGTTGCGCCTGACATTGTAGATCTTGCCCGGCTCCATGGTCTGTGGATAGATCTCGTCCACCTGTAGGCCATTCCCACCGATGATCAGTGCCCCTCTTCCTTTCGTTAGCACAAAAACTTCATCTGTCTCGGTGTGGCGCTCCATCGTCCGGTTATTACCGGGGTGAATATCGTCCGAGTAACGCAGGATAGCGACGCGCCAATTGCCAAAGGTAACCAGCGGCTTGAAACCGATGCCGTCATAATCTTGGATTTGAAGTAGGTTTTCGTCCATGGGCCTCCGCGCTATTTACCGAGCCAAACTTCCACCTCATGTTCGTTCCTGGGAATATCCAACGCGATAAGATTACCGGGGACATCCCTATCGTCTATGGTCATCTTGATGACACCATTGCTGTCACATGCACTTCTTTTGTCCCCGCGGGCGGGGCGGGAATGACCGTACCCTTTGCAGGTTTCCCATCCACTTCAAGTGTGACTGTATCCCCCGGACCATGCCGCTCGAAATGAATGACGTATCGGGTTCCCCGAAAACTGCGCACAGCATCGAAACCACTCCACGCCGACGGGATTACTGGCATCACCTGCAGACCGTCGTAGGTGGGGCGGATACCTAATATCCACTGTGTGATGGCAACATAGTTCCAGGCCGCGGTTCCTGTTAGCCAGGAGTTCTTCGCTTCGCCGGGAGTCAGGGCGTCGCGCCCGGCAATCATCTGGGCGTAGACGTACGGTTCACAGCGGTGCACCTCACTCAAGCTTTCTCGCATCGAAGGGTTAATGCGCAGATAATAATCGTGAGCGCGGTCGCCGCGCCCGATTTTTGCTTCGGCAATCATGATCCATGGGTTGGTGTGGCAAAAAACGCCTGCATTCTCTTTATATCCGGGCGGATAAGAAGAGATTTCGCCCAGGTGTAAATAATAGCGACTGTATGCGGGTTGATGCAGAACGATGCCATGCGGCGTCGCCAACCGGGCTGCGACCGAATCAAGGGCTTGCTCGGCGCGTTTGTCGTCCATGCCTAGGCCAGCCATCACGCACATTCCCTGTGGCTCGATAAATATCTGTCCTTCCTCGCACTCCTTCGAGCCGATTGGTCTGCCGAAGTCGTCAAAGGCACGGCGGAACCATTCGCCGTCCCAGCCTGCAGCCCAGACAGCTCTTTCCATTTCGCGCGCCGCTTTTACCAACGCCCTGGCCTGTTCGTTGCGCCGAAGATGTCGGGCAATCTCTGCCATCTCATTGGCCGCCAGTACAAACAGCCCAGCGATGAATACGCTCTCGGCGACCTTGCCATCCTTGTTGGTCACGGTTTGGAAAGACTGGCTAGGTGTCTCAGAGAAGCAGTTCAGGTTCAGGCAGTCGTTCCAATCCGCGCGGCCGATCAGCGGAAGGTTGTGCGGGCCGAGAAGGTCAAGCGTATAGCGGATCGAGCGCTGCAAGTGCTCGTAAAGCGGCGCTTCCGTGCCGGGCTGGTTATCGTAGGGGATGGGTTCATCGAGAATACCCCAATTGCCTGTCTCTTTTATGTACGCGGCCACTGATAAGATCAGCCAGAGCGGATCGTCGTTGAAGCCAGTACCTATATCATTATTGCCGCGTTTGGTCAGCGGTTGGTACTGATGATATGCACCGCCATTCTCGAGTTGTGTTGCAGACAGCTCCAGGATTCTATCCCGTGCCTTTTCCGGGATTAGATGTACAAACCCAAGCAGATCCTGGTTCGAGTCACGAAAGCCCATCCCTCGCCCGACGCCGCTCTCGAAATACGAAGCCGAACGAGAGATATTGAACGTGACCATTACCTGATACGCGTTCCAGATATTCACCATGCGGTTAGCATGTTCGCCAGGCGTGGCTACCTGCATTTTATTTAGCAGTCCATCCCAGTGTGTCCTTAATGCCTGAAAAGCTTTTTCTACTTCATCGGCTCTCAGGTAACAAGCGATGATCGGCGCAACCGTGCGCTTGTTGATGGTTTGCGATTCGGGTGGATCAAACTTGTCGTCTTTTGGGTTTTCGTGATAACCCAGGAGGAAAATGATCTTTTTTTGTTCTCCAGCTCTCAATATGACTTTGACGTGATGCGCACCGATCGGCTGCCAGCCGCAGGCTATCGAGCCGGACGTTTGGCCTGCCTCCACGGCCCGGGGCGAATCCCATCCCCGATAGGG
>CAYZIQ010000097.1:3221-12024 GCA_964478375.1 uncultured Chloroflexus sp.
AGCCGGACGTTTGGCCTGCCTCCACGGCCCGGGGCGAATCCCATCCCCGATAGGGGCCGAGGAAGGCTTCACGGTCAGTGTCATAGCCCGCCAGTTTTTCAGAGCAGGCAAAGTAGGCGAAGTGATTCCGGCGCTCACGGTACTCGGTCTTGTGGTAAATCACGCCGCCTTCCACTTCCACTTCGCCAACCGAATAATTACGCTGGAAGTTGGTGGCGTCGTCGTTGGCATCCCACAGGCAAAATTCAACTGCCGAGAAAACAGACAGGTTCGCCGCTTCAGGGCGGTGGTTGATGAGAGTCAGTTCCCAGATTTCGAGGCTTTCACCCAGTGGGACGAAGTAACGGGTGTCGGATTCAATATCTCCCAGCCTGGAGCGGATGGTTGTGTAGCCAAGATCGTGGCGGCATTCGTAGAAATCCAGGGGGTGGCGAGTCGGCTGCCATGTCGGTGACCAGAATAAGGGTCCGGAAGGGTGCGGTCGTGAATCGTCGCGCAGGTAGATATATCGTCCGCCTGTGTCCAACGGGGCGTTGTTGTAGCGGTAACGAGTCAGTCTGCGCAAGCGGGCGTCTTTGTAAAAGGAATAGCCGCCCGCGGTGTTGGAGATAATACCAAAATAATTCTCGCAGCCCAGGTAATTGATCCAGGGCAAGGGAGTGTCGGGACGTTCGATGACGTACTCGCGATGTTCGTCGTCAAAATGGCCGTAGCGCATAATGGTTCCTGTTCATACGGCAATGGTAGCGCCCACCTGTTTCCATTGCATTTTCCTGGATTTTGCGTGCGTCAAGGAAAGCCTCCTCGTGTGACCCTAAGATAAACAGCAACTGCTACCGGTGCAAAATCGCATCGATTTCGCGCATTTGCGCCGCGTTGAGTGGACCGAGGTCCATTGCCCGGCAATTTTCCTCCACCTGTGCCACTGTGCGAAAGCCTGGGATGGGAATGGTTTTGGGGCTGCGCGCCCACAGCCAGGCCAGAGCGCCCTGGGCAACCGTCCGCCCGTCGCTGGTGAGAATGTCATGCACGGCCTCGCGCTGTTTTAGGAACTCGGGGTTGGGTCGCCCATTCTTGAAATATTTCATCCATTCCGGGCTTTTCACACCCCGCACATCATCGGCCGATGGTTTCGTTTCGGCGGTATATTTATTCGTGAGCAGGCCCATTGCCAGCGGGCCGCGGTTGATGGCCGCCAGGTCATACTTCTCGCAAATTTCCAACACTTCCGGGTTGGATTCGAACACGTTCAACTGGAGCTGGATGGATGTGCACTTTTCGCCCTGTGCAAAGAATTCGGCGCTCTTAGGGAAGTCGGTGCTCCAGCCATAGGCGCGAATCTTGCCTTCTTTTACCAATTCTTCGAGCGTATCGCGAATAGGCAGCGCCTTTTCGGATGGAAAGCCATTATCGTGAAACTGGTACAGGTCAATATAATCGGTTTCCAGCCGCCGCAGGGAGTCCTCGCAAGCCTTGCGAATGCCCTCAGGAGACGAATCGGCGCCGGTGACCTGACGGGTAGACTCGTCGAATACCGAGTTGAACTTAGTAGCAATCACCACTCTGGCGCGTTGACCGGCAAGTGCGCGCGCCAACACTCGTTCGCTGTGACCTGCTCCATACACATCGGCCGTGTCAAAAAAGGTAATGCCCAACTCCATTGCCCGATGAACGGCGCGGATCGATTCGTCATCATCCACTTCACCCCAGCCCAGTGCCGTTTCGCCGGACCAAAATGGCCCGCCAATCGCCCAGCAGCCCATCCCGAGGGCGCTAATTTCAATATTGGATCTTCCAAGTTTGCGTGTGAATGTCATCTTTTCTCCTTCCATGTCAGAATAGTGGATTCAGGGCATGTTATGAACCTGCTTCAGCAGCCCATCCACCAAATCCTCGGCGGGCATGGGTAGCGCGCTTTGCTGCCACATCAGCACACTCACCAGCGGCATATCGCCCAGCATATCCATGAAGTCCATGCCGATGGCGCCCTCGCCGCCTCCGAACATTTTTTGGGCCTCGGCTTCCATCTGGGCGTAGATGGGGCCGAAGACGGCCTTGCCGCGCGGGTCGGCCATCCACTCGCGGATGGTGGATTCTTCATCGAGAATGCAGGGCAGGCTCAGGGTCGATTCGAGCGTCACCGTCAGGGTCTGGCGAGTGTCCGCGGCGGAGGCCGCGATCAGGAGGTCGAAATCTCCGTCTTCGGTAATCCACTGTTTGTATTCGGGGTGGTAGTAGGCAAAGGCGCGAAAACCAAGGTGGATGGAGACGGATTTGGTCTCACCTGGTTGGAGTTCCACTTTGGCGAAGCCTTTCAACTCCTTTTCGGGCCGTGCCAAACCAGATTTTTGGTCGTGAACGTAAACTTGGACAATTTCCTTGCCTGCAACATTGCCCGTGTTGGTGACATCCACCGTGACCGTCAACCCGTCCACATCCTTGAAGGTTTTCGCAGAAACCCTGGCATTGCTATAGGAGAAGGTGGTGTAACTCAACCCATAGCCGAAGGGGAACAGAACGGGCATCTGCTTGGCATCGTAATAGCGATAGCCGATGAACAGGCCTTCGCCGTAACGTACTTCGCCGGCGCCGCCCGGCCAGTTGAGATGGGCGGGAGTATCCGAGAGTTTGAGCGGGAAGGTTTCGGCCAGTTTGCCGCACGGGTTGACCTTGCCAAAGAGCACGTCGGCAATGGATACGCCGCCGGCCTGTCCCATCATCCAGCCTTCGAGCACGGCGGCTACATCGTCTATCCATTCGCTCATCGCCACCGGCGCGCCGTTGTTGAGCACCACGATGGTCTTGGGCTGTACCTTGGAAACGGCCTTGATCAGCGCAACTTGCTGTGCGGTCAGGTCAATGTCGGTGCGGTCGTAGCCTTCGGATTCTTTGAAGGTCGGCAAAGCAATGTACAGCACGGCCACATCAGCAGACTGGGCGAGGGTCATGGCTTTGTCAATCAAATCCTGTCGGAAGGAGAGGTCAGCCGGATAGCCTTCGGCGTAAGTCAGCTCGGCATCGCCGGCCTGGGCTTCCAGTTCCTTGAACGGAACAGCCACCTTGGTCGGATTGTTGTGCGAGCTGCCGCCGCCCTGGAAATAGGCATGTTCCGCCGAGCGGCCGATCACGGCGATGTGCTGCAGGCCCTTGAGCGGCAGCAGCCCGTTGTTCTTGAGCAGCACCATGCCTTCGGTGGCGATTTTGTGGGCCAGTTCGTGGTGCGCATCCATGTCGAAGGTTCCGTTTTTTGGTGTCTCGTTGGCTTTGAACACGATGTTCAGGATGCGGCGGACAGATTCATCCAAAATGGCTTCGCCCAATTCGCCGGAGCGGACCGCTTCGACAACGGCTTTGACGCGCCGTTCCTGCGGACCGGGCATTTCCAGGTCGAGGCCTGCCTTGAGCGAGGCCACACGGTCGCGCACTGCGCCCCAGTCCGAGACGACCAGGCCCTCGAAGCCCCACTCGTTTTTGAGAATATCGGTCAGCAGGTGGTGATGCTCCGAGGCAAACGAGCCATTCACCTTGTTGTACGAGCACATCACCGTCCAGGGTTTGGCCTGTTTGACAGCTTTTTCAAAAGCCGGCAGGTAGATCTCGCGCAGTGCCCGCTGGTCCACTTCGGCGCTGATGCTGAAGCGCTGGAATTCTTGGTTGTTGGCGGCAAAATGCTTGAGTGAGGTGCCCACGCCGCGGCTTTGAACACCATTGATCAGACTGGCCGCTATCTCCCCGGCCAGGTAGGGGTCTTCGGAGAAATACTCGAAGTTGCGTCCGCACAGCGGGGAACGTTTCATGTTCGCGCCGGGGCCGAGCAAAACATCCACATTCAGGGCAATACATTCCTCGGCCAGCGCCTCGCCCATCTTGCGGATCAAATCCACATCCCAAGTGGAAGCGAGGCAGGAGGCGGTGGGGAAACAGGTGGCGGGCAAACTTTCATTGGCCATGGAATTGACATCCGGCACGCGCCGGACGCCGTGCGGGCCATCCGAAACGGTCATTTGTGGAACGCCCAGCCGTTCCACTGGGGTCGTTGTCCATGGGGTGGCGCCGGTGCATAGAGCGGCCTTTTCTTCGAGCGTCATCCTGGCAATAATAGATTGGATTTTTTCAGGCATTAGTGTACTCCTTGGGTAACCTGGCTAAAACTATTTATCGCTGCGCCATGCGCATACGAATCGTAAACGGAACGGACTTTGAGCGCTGCCTGCGCCTGGGCAGGTGTCCACCCCTCGGGCAGGGGCGCAGAAATGACAACGGTGCGACCGGCAGGAAGGTCGAAATAATTGTCGCTGAAAACGACGTCCGCGCCTTCCAGCCCACATTCCACGAGACGCGCCAGCGAACGGGAGGCTAGTTCGATGCGAACCTGTCCCTGTTCGACGCACAGTTGTGCCGAGATGGCCGGTTCAGCCAGCGCAAGATGCTTGGTGGGAACGAAGAAGGCCGTCTGCCTGGACAGAATCTGCCCATCCTGCCAGAGTTCAGCGATGAAAACCACTTCCCTGCGCAAATCGTCGTTCAGGCGGCCGGAAAGATCGAGGCGGCAAACGGGCGTCACATCGAAGGGGGCGGCTTTCACAGGCGACTCGCCCGCCTCCAGCACCTGACCGTCCAGCGTTTCCAGCGACCAGCGCACGGAACCTTCCCAGGTCGCGCGCAAATCGCTGGTGACGTAAACATCCTGTTCGGGTGGCTTATCTTCGATGGACAACAGCAGCGGGGCGTAGAAACGGCGCGCCGCGTAGTGCAGGGCTTTCCAGCGGCCAAAATAATCCAGGCTCGACCAGGAAGCCACCGGCCAGCAGTCGTTCAACTGCCAGTAGAGCGTGCCGGAGACACGCCGGGGATGCCGCCGCCAGTGTTCCACCCCATAGCGAATACCCTCGGCCTGCAAAACCATGCTGAGATACACCAGCGATTCGAAATCTTTGGGCAGGCGGAAGGTATCCAGCATTTGTCCAACCATCAGCGCGTTGCCGCTGTCGTTTTTCTGGTGCCGCTCCATGATGTAGGAGGTCATGTTCCAGTCGGCTTCCTGCGCGTAGGTGCGGATGGTCGCCAGCGGCGGCAGCGCCTGGAAGCCGAATTCGCTCATGAAGCGCGGGAATTGGTTGCGGTAGGCGGTGAACGGCTTGCGTCCGTGCCAGACATCCCAGTAATGTGCGTCGCCCTGTACCTGCCCGTTCGGGTTCTCGAAAGGTGTATCCGAGGAGGGCGAACTGGGCCAGTAGGCGTGGTCGGGGTCCTCGGCCCGGACCCAGCCAGGCAGCGTGTGATGGAAAAACTTGTCGTAAGCGGCCTTCAGGTCCTGGAACTCCGGCCCTTTCCAGCCCCAATCCACCCAGCCCCATTTCATCTCGTTGTTGCCGCACCACAGCGCCAGGCTGGCGCGGTGGCGCAGGCGGCGGATGTTCTCAACGGCCTCCACCCGAACATTTTCCACGAAGGCAGGGTCATCCAACGGGTAAACACTGCAAGAGAAGATGAACTCCTGCCAGACGAGAATGCCATAGCGGTCGCACAGGTCGTAAAAGCGCTCTTCCTCGTAGAATCCGCCGCCCCACACGCGCAGCATGTTCTGGTGTGTCTCCGCCGCAGCGCGGATCAGCCCTTCGAGATGGGCATCCGAGATGCGGGTCGGGAAAGAATCCGCCGGGATCCAGTTGGAGCCTTTGGCAAAGATCGGCTGCCCGTTGACGATGAACGTGAACGAGCGCCCCCACTCATCGGGCTGCTGACGCAGTTCGAGGGTCCGCAGGCCAATCTGCTGTTCGCGCTGGTCCAACAGAACGTCTGATTGATGCAGTTCGACGCTGACCCGGTAGAGCGGCTGTGCGCCGTAGCCGTTCGGCCACCAAAGTTGCGGATCGGTAATTCGGACCTGCAGCCTGCTCTCGTTTCCCAGGCCGACTGCTACGCTGGTTTCAAACACCTGCGCATCCGGCGCGACGAGACGCAGGATGACCGAGCGGGGTGCTTCCTCCCAGGCCTGAACCGCGACCCGCGCCTCGACCGTTACCTGACCCTCAGCGTGCTTCTGGCTGATATGGACTTCCTCAATACACGCCCCCTCATAGCCTCCCAGCCGGATATCTTTCCAGATGCCAATCGGCGGCAGTTGTGGACCCCAGTCCCAGCCAAACTGGCATGGCGCTTTGCGCAAATGCGGTCCGCCCGGAATGGCCTGCGGAACGCCAGGCATACGGCGGATGGCCTGTTGCGCGGCAGCAAAGCGCACGGGTGAGTCAAAAGCGATGCGCAGGTCATTTTCGCCTGCTTCGAGCAGCGGCTTCACATCCCAGCGATACTGCCGGAACATGTTGGCGGCGCGTCCCAATTCATGGCCATTCAGGCTGATGGTCGCCAGCGTATCCAGGCCGTCGCAGACCAGCCAGATGTGTGGCTGGCGTAAAAGTTCGGGCGCGGCGGCAAACTGGTGGCGATATTCCCAGTCCGCTTCGGCCACCCACTGGACGCGCTTTTCGTTATCGCCCACGAATGGGTCGGGGATGCGGCCCAGGGCCAGTAGATCGGTATGCACGCTGCCGGGGACGCTGGCGGGCAGCCATTCTTCCGTGCCTGCCTGGCGAAATTCCCAGGTGCCTGCCAAAGATTGAATTCTCATTATGCGTTTTCCTGATATACCTTCCTTGTTGTCATGGATGATCGGTACAACCCAAACAATCCCAGAAACACCGCCGCCAGACAGATGGGGGTCACCTCCAGCGAAAGCTGGCGCGCCATGATCCACAACAGATCGGGAATCATTGGGGCACCTAAACCGGACGCAGCCATTTGCATACCAATGGTATTGGTCGCAAAATGCGCGCCCACCCGCTGGCTGGTGCCCGACATCAGGGCCGGAAAGATGGGGGCGTACGTTATTTCGCTTGAATCCAAACTCAAGAGGAATGCGTCACACAGTTGAGAGATCCCATTCTTCATGGATCTTTGGAACATCACTGATCAGACGTCTAGTGTAAGCTTGTGTGGGATATAGAATCACTGAATCAGCAGATCCGCTTTCAATTAGCTTGCCATGCTCCATAATATACACGCTGTCAGAAATATAATAAGCTAGGCCAATATCATGGGTAATGAAAATAAGCGTCATCCCGGTTTCATTACGCAGCTGCATTAGCATGTCCAGGATCGTTGCGCGGCAACAGGCATCAATCATTGAGGTTGGTTCATCTGCCAGCAGGACCTTTGGCTTCAGCAGGAAGATACGGGCGATCATCAAGCGCTGCATCTGTCCGCCGGAGAGCTCAAAAGGATACTTGTTGGTCAATTCCTCGAACTTCATGCTCACAAAACTGCATGCTTCAGTCATCAACTCCACTTTTTTCGCATACGGAAGTTTTCGACCGCCACGCATGTGGATGCAATCTAAAAGCACGGCATCAATCTTGTTGAATATATTGTATGAAGAGTACGGATCCTGAAAGATCGCCTGGATGTTTTTCCAATATTCCTTTTTCTTTTTTTGAGAACTGATATCACGTTTCTTCCCCTGGTAATAAATCTCCCCTTCAGTAACACTGATCAATCCTAGAAGCATCTTGGCTAAAGTAGTCTTTCCGCTGCCCGATTCACCCACGATCGAGATAGTTTCGCCCTCGTAAAAATTAAAATCCACATGATCAACGGCAACGCATTTTTGACGGCCAAACCCGAATACCTTGGTGAGTCCTGTTCCGCTCAGGCATATTTTTTTTTCATCTGCCATTTTTATATGCCTTTCTCAGCTGTTCTTCCGAGAAGATACAGCGGTAAGCGCGGTCGTCTTCAACTTCACGAAGATCAATAGAATGCGTCTTACACTCTGGCTGAACGTATTTGCAGCGTTCGGCAAACTGGCAGCCGGACGGTGGCTTTTTGAGATTGGGTGGTACCCCAGGGATAGCAGCCAGCTTAACATCCCGCAAGCCCTTTTCGGGTACAATGATTGAACCCATGAGACCTCTGGCATACGGATGGAGCGGATCAAACACGACTTCTTTTGCCGTGCCTTTCTCCACGATCTGCCCTGCGTACATCACCATAATATCATCGGTCACGTTGAAAAGTAACGGAAGTTCATGAGTGATGAAGATCATCGATTTGATGAGGCCATTTTCCATCAAGTCCTTAAGCATCTTGATGACCATCTTCTGCGAAGTGACATCAAGCGCGGAGGAAGGTTCATCAGCGATCAGCACTTTTGGAAAAAGGATCACAGAGGTCGCGATCACGGTGCGCTGTTTCATGCCGCCGGAAAGTTCAACCGGGTATTTTTGCAGCATCTCCGCTGGAAGCCCCAAGACCTCAAAGCACTCTCTGGCAAGTTCATAAATCTCTTTCTTGGTTTTGTATGGATCATGTGCTTGATAAACATCCTCAATAAAGTGGATGACCTTCTGGGTGGGGTTGAGCGCGTTCATCGCGGATTGGGGAATATAGGAGATCTCTGCGCCCAATATTGATTTACGAATAGCATCAGGATCCATTCCAGAAATATTACGCCCATCAATGATGATCTCTCCACTTGTATAGTGCAGCGGAGCGAAGTAATATCCCATCAGGCTGAGCGCCAGCGTCGACTTTCCACAGCCGGATTCTCCCGCAATTCCCAGTGACTTCCCTTCTTCGACCTTCAGGGAGACGTGGTCAACCGCGTAAATATCTTCCCCAAATCGGGTGATATATTTTGTTGTCAGTTCCTTGACCTCTAGCATTACATTTGACATATCCATCACCTAGTAGTGTGTCAATTGTGGATTGACGGGTAAAGACGTTTCAGTTTGATGCGAGCATC
>CAYZIQ010000098.1:0-11994 GCA_964478375.1 uncultured Chloroflexus sp.
AATAGGGGATAGAGAGCGGCGGCCTGCACTACTCTCTCCTCACTACTCTCTGCCTTTGGCAGCGCAAGAGCGGGCCCGTAAGCGAACCGCCAACCCCTGCTTCGCACCGGGCTCCCTGACTGTGCTGTGTCGGAGATGATGCAGCCTAAGCCCAGGCTGACAGTCTCGGTAGGACGAGATGGTATCTCGTTCTACACTAGAAAAAAGGAGAAAACCGAGTATGTTGAAAGGGCTGATTGGTAAGAAGATCGGCATGACCCAGATCTTCGATGAGGCCGGTGCGGCAGTTCCGGTCACTCTGATCGAAGCTGGGCCATGTTACGTTACGCAGGTACGCCTTCCAGAGAAGGAAGGCTACGCAGCGGTGCAACTCGGATTCGGCGAGGCGAGACCCAAGCGCCTGACCGGCGGCCAATTGGGTCACCTCAAGAAGAGCGAATTGCCTCCGCTGCGTTTTTTGCGCGAGTTCCGCATCAAGTCTCCTGAATTCAAGGTTGGCGACAAGGTCACAGTGGGCATTTTCGACCTGGGTGAACGCGTGGACGTGATCGGAACCAGCAAAGGTAAGGGTTTTGCTGGCGTGGTCAAGCGCTACCATTTCAGGGGGGGTGCGAAAACCCACGGCGCATCTGACCGTGTGCGTGCTCCTGGTTCGAGTTCCTCGACGACGACCCCGGGGCGCGTCTACAAAGGTTCCCGGCGCGCCGGCCACATGGGCAGCGAGCGTGTGACTGCTCAGGGTCTCAAAGTCGTCCTGGTAGATGCCGAACGCAACCTGCTCGGCGTGCACGGAGCGGTGCCCGGCTCAAAGGGCAGCTTGGTCATGATCAAGGATGCGCGCAAGCAGTAGCCGCAGCCGCGTGATGGGAGCAACGGTATTATGAAAGTAGATGTATTCAACATGCAGGGTGAGAAGGTCAAGCAGGTCAATTTGCCAGCTGAGATCTTTGAAGCCCCGGTCAACGTGGATTTGATGCATCAGGCCTACATCCAGCAGATGGCGAACGCTCGCCTGGGCACGCACAAGACGAAGACGCGCGGCGAGGTATCCGGTGGCGGCCGCAAGCCGTGGCGTCAAAAAGGCACCGGTCGCGCCCGCCAGGGTTCTACCCGCGCTATCCAGTGGAAGGGCGGCGGACGGGTGCACACGCCGCAGCCGCGCAAGTATACCCAGCACATGCCGCTCAAGATGCGCCGCGCTGCCTTGCGCTCGGCGCTCTCGGCCAAGGCGGCCAAGGCGGGTGTGGTCGTAGTGGACGAGTTGTCCCTATCCGAGCCGAAGACGCGCCTGATGGCGCAGTCGCTCGATTTGTTGGTTGGCGAAGCCAGCGCGTTGGTGCTTATTGCTGAAAAGGATGAGGCTTACGATGTGATCGTCCGCTCGACCCGCAACATCCCGGATGCCAAAGTGCTGATGGCGAACTACCTGAACATCCGCGATCTTCTCTTTTACGATAAACTCGTCATGCCGCTCAAGGCATTGGACGTGTTGAAGACCTATCTGGTATAGGAGGCCAGCATGACGACGATATATGACGTGCTCCGCCGCCCGCTGGTCACCGAGAAGTCGAATTACCAGTCGAGCAAGCTTCGCCAGTATACCTTCGAAGTAGCTGGCCAGGCAACCAAGACGTTGGTGAAAGACGCCGTTGAAACTCTTTTCGACGTTTCGGTTGTGCGCGTAAATATTCTGAATACGTCTGCCAAACGCAGTCGCCGGGCCAAAAGCCGCCGTTTACTGGTGCGTTCTGCAGGCTTCAAGAAAGCAATCGTTACCCTTAAAGAAGGCGATACTCTTCCGATCTTTGAAGGGGTGCAGAAATGACAGTCAAGAAATATAAGCCGGTTACGCCCGGTCAGCGGGGGATGACCGGCTACAGTTTCGACGAAATTACCAAGGGCAAGCCAGAGCGCAGCCTGCTCGTCCCACCGCGCAGATATGGCGGCCGGAATGCCTATGGACGCGTCACCGTGCGGCATCGCGGGGGGGGCAATCGCCGCTTCATCCGCGTGGTGGATTTCAAACGCGAGAAGCATGATATCCCGGCCGAGGTTGCCGCAATCGAATATGATCCGAACCGAACGGCGCGTCTGGCCTTGCTTCACTACGCGGATGGTGAGAAGCGGTACATTGTCGCGCCGCTGGGACTCAAAGTCGGCGACACGGTGCTTTCCGGACCTCAGGCCGAGATTCGACCTGGCAACAGCTTGCCGCTTTCGAACATCCCCGTCGGCACGATGGTTCACAACATCGAGCTGAAGGAAGGCAGGGGCGGCCAGTTGGTGCGGTCAGCCGGCGGCTCGGCGCAGTTGCTGGCAAAAGAGGGCGAATATGCTCAAATCCGCCTGCCTTCGGGCGAGGTACGCCTGGTTCGCCAAGTCTGCTACGCGACCATCGGTCAGGTAGGCAACCTGGAGCACAGCAACATCAAACTGGGCAAGGCTGGACGCAAGCGCCACATGGGCATCCGCCCGACGGTGCGCGGCTATGCCATGAGTCCGCGCGATCATCCACACGGCGGCGGCGAGGGCCGCCAGCCGACCGGCATGCCAGGGCCAAAGAGCCCGTGGGGTAAACCCACACGGGGCTACAAGACCCGTCGTAACAAACAGACAAAAAAGTACATCGTGCGCCGCCGCAGTAAGTCTAATCGCTAAGATGCCAGAGTAAGCGAGGAACGAAGATATGTCTCGATCATTGAAAAAAGGGCCTTACATTGCCCCGAAACTCTTGAAAAAAATCGAAACGATGAACCAGCGCGGAGAGAAGAAAGTCATCCGCACCTGGAGCCGGGCGAGTGTCATCTTCCCCCAGATGGTGGGACACACCATTGCAGTTCACGACGGTCGCCGCCACGTGCCGATCTATGTCACTGAGAACATGGTTGGTCATCGCTTGGGTGAGTTTGCGCCGACGCGCACGTTCCGTGGCCACGTGACTTCTGAGAAATCCACCAAGGCTGCCTAGGAGTCCGAGATGGCTCACGATATTCGTGCTCAATTGCGATTTCTGTCCATCTCCGCGCAGAAAGTGCGCCTGGTGATAGACGTGATCCGCGGCCAAGACGCCAATACTGCGTTGGAAACGCTGCGTTTCATGCCTCAACGTGCAGCCCAGCCGGTGTTGAAGCTGCTGGCTTCCGCTGTTGCCAATGCTGAAGAGAACTTCGGCGTCAGCCGCGACGACTTGTACGTTGCTAAAATCTTCGCCGATGAAGCTCCTACCCGCAAGTGGCGTCGGTTCGGTGCACGCGGTCGCTTCAAGCCGATATTCCGCCGTTCGTCTCACGTTACACTGATACTACGCGAGCGTGAAGGTGCGTAGCTGGTATGGAAAGGACGCTAATGATAGCCATTAGGCTACCAAGGTGGTAGCCATCAGGCTACCAAGGTGGTAGCCATCAGGCTACCATAAGGAGAAATTATGGGTCGTAAAGTTCATCCAATTGGTTTTCGTCTGAGTGTGACGCGGGGCTGGCAGGGGCGTTGGTTTGCCGAAGGTGCGCAGTATCGCGAACAACTTCGGCAGGATTTTGCCATCCGTGACCTGATCCGCCGTGGATCCGGTCGCGCAGGCGTCTCGCGTATAGACGTGGAGCGGTATCCTGGTAAAGTCAAGGTGACTGTCCATACTGCCAAGCCTGGTATCCTGATCGGGCGCAAAGGCGAAGGCGTGAAAAAGATCCGCGCGGACCTGGAGACGCTGGCCGGTAAGAAGATTGACCTCGACATCAAAGAGATCAAGTCTCCGGATATTGACGCTTTCCTGGTAGCGCACAATATCGCTGACCAGCTCGAGCGACGCATCAGTTACCGCCGCGCCATGAAACGTGCCATCCAGCAAGCCATGCGCCAAGGCGCGGAGGGTATCAAGATCGAGGTCGCTGGACGCCTGAGCGGCGCGGAAATGGCCCGCAGCGTCTGGCTGCGCGATGGACGCGTCCCCTTGCAAACCCTGCGGGCCGATATCGAATTTGCCCGAGCCGAAGCCACCACTACGTACGGTCAAATTGGCGTTAAGGTGTGGGTCTACAAGGGCGAGATGAAGCCTGAGATCGAAGAGAAAGTCGAGACGACTGAAGGTGTGTATGTTAGTAAATAGAGGTTGTTGCTATGTTGATGCCTAAACGTGTAAAGTGGCGCAAGCAGATGCGCGGTCGCATGAAAGGGAAAGAATCGCGCGGTGTCGAAATCAGCTTTGGCGATTACGGCCTGCAGGCGTTGGAGCCTGGCTGGGTCACCGCTCGTCAGATTGAGGCAGCCCGCCGAGCCATCGTACATTCTATGAAACGCCGGGGGAAAGTCTGGATCCGCATTTTCCCGGATAAGCCCTATACCCAGAAACCTCCTGAAACCCGTATGGGTAAGGGGAAGGGGAACGTGGAATACTGGGTAGCGGTGGTCAAGCCGGGTCGTGTCATGTTTGAGATCAGCGGCTTACCTGAACAAATGGCCCTTGAGGCCTTGAATCTGGCACGGCATAAATTCTCGATCAGGACCAGGGTCATTACCCGTATTGATGTGGCCGCAGGAGAGTAGGTATGAAGCCGGAAGAAATTCGCAAATTATCTGTAGAAGAAATTGCGGCCAAGCTTTCAGATAGCCGCGAAGAACTAATGAAGCTGCGCTTCCAGCAAGTGTCAGGCCAGTTGACCGATACCAGCCGCTTGCGCCTCATGCGCCGAGACATCGCGCGCCTGGAGACCATCCTCAAGGAACGCGCCGGGGCGGTTGTACAGGAAGGTGAAGCATGAATCAGCGTCGTCGCATCACTGGTGTCGTCACCAGCAATAAAATGACCAAGAGCGTTGTGGTCGAGATCACCCGGACTTTCCGGCACCCGCTGTACCACAAGGTGGTGCACTCGAGCAAGCGCGTCATGGCGCACGATGAGCTGGGCTGCCAGAATGGCGACCGGGTGCAGATCGTGGAAAGCCGTCCGATCTCCAAGAAGAAGCGCTGGGTGGTCGAGAAGATCGTCAAACGCGAAATCCGCACGGCAGATACGGGCGTTATTGATACTATTATCGAGAATGTCGCGGATACCGGCGCTGTGGAGGCCTAGCCATGATCCAGCACGAAACTCGTCTAAAGGTTGCCGATAATACTGGTGCGCGCGAGCTGCTGGTCATTCATGTGACGGGCGGTTCCACCCGCCATTACGGCAGCATTGGTGACATCGTGGTCGCCACCGTCAAGTCGGCCACGCCGCAGGGTGCGGTAAAAAAGAGCGAGATCGTCAAAGCCGTGATCGTTCGCTGTGCCAAGGAATGGCGGCGTGAGGATGGTTCCTACATCCGCTTTGACGATAACGCAGCCGTCATTCTGGATGTTGATGGCCGCAACCCACGCGGCAGTCGCATCTTTGGGCCAGTGGCGCGCGAACTGCGAGAAAAGGGTTTTATGAAGATCGTTTCACTGGCCCCGGAAGTGCTCTAGGCTGGTGACGCAGGAGTGAAGGATGAGAGTCAAGATTCGAAAAGGTGATACCGTCGAGGTAATCAGCGGGCGTCTGGAAGAGAAGGGCAAGCGCGGCGAGGTGATCAAAGTGCTTCCGGAGGAGCATCGCCTGGTTGTTTCGGGTATCAATGTCCGCACCAAACACCACCGCCAGGTACAAACCCAGGGTCGCACGATCAACCCTGGCCGGATCAAGTTCGAGGCGCCGGTGGATATTTCCAATGTCATGTTGGTCTGTCCGAAATGCAATACGCCTGCCCGGGTCAGCATTCATCGTGATGAAGATGGCTCCCATCGCGTCTGCAAACACTGCCAGGCGATGATTGACTAGGCCCTTGGGAGCATCGAGACTATGAACAGGTTAAGAGAAAAGTACCAAAAAGAAATCGTACCGGCTCTGAGAAAGGCATTCCAGTACAAGAATGTGATGCAGGTGCCGCGCGTGGAGAAAGTGGTTGTGAACATCGGCTTGGGCGAGGCGATGGACAACGCCAAAGCCCTCGAAGCGGCTGTTTCGGATCTGACACAGATCACCGGCCAGAAGCCGATCATGACCAAAGCCCGAAAGAGTATTGCGAACTTCAAGCTACGCGAGGGACGTATCATTGGCACCAAAGTGACCCTGCGGGGCGAGCGCATGTGGTCGTTCCTCGACCGCTTGCTGAACATTGCTCTGCCGCGCGTGCGCGATTTCCGTGGCGTTTCACCGGATGCTTTCGATGGGCGCGGCAATTACACGCTCGGCCTGCGGGACCAGTTGGTCTTCCCAGAGATCGAGTACGACAAAATTGACAAGCTAAGAGGCCTGGAAATCACGATCGTGACCACGGCTGGTTCTGATGACCATGCGCGCTTGCTGCTGCAACTGCTTGGAATGCCGTTTAGGAAGGAAGCTTGATCTATGGCGAAAACTTGTATGCAATATCGTGAGCTGCGACGTAAATACCCTCACCGCGTGCGCAATCGCTGCGCGCGCTGTGGTCGTCCGCGTGGCTACATCCGTCGTTTTGGTTTGTGCCGGATTTGCTTCCGAGAATTGGCGCTGGAGGGGAAGGTCCCCGGCGTTAATAAGGCTTCTTGGTAAGCGGATGGAGGTGAAAGCATGAACTTGTCTGATCCTATTGCTGATATGCTGACTCGCATCCGCAATGCGGTGATGAGCGGCCAGTCATTGACGGCGATGCCTCACTCGAAGGTCAAGCTTGAGATCGCCAAAATTTTGAAGGAAGAGGGCTACCTGGAGAGTTATGAGGTGGCTGATGGTGAGAAACCAGGTCAAAAGGTCTTGCGGCTGCGCATCAAATACATCGGCGAGCGCCGCGAGCGTCGCCCTGTCCTGACCAACCTGCAACGTGTCAGCCGCCCTGGCCGACGCGTATACACCAAGAAGCAGGATATTCCCTGGGTGCTTTCGGGCATCGGCGTGGCGATTCTTTCCACGCCTAAAGGGATCATGACCGGCCATCGCGCCCGCCAACTTGGCGTGGGCGGTGAGATAATCTGTAAAGTTTGGTGAGACAGGAGGTTTGAACTGTGTCTCGAATTGGACGCATGCCCGTGGAAATCCCGGCTGGCGTGCAGGTGGATATCAAAGGATCGTGTGTGCGCGTGAAAGGGTCGAAAGGCGAACTTCAGCGTACATTCTCGCCGACCATCTCCATTACGATGGAGAACAACCAGTTGGTGGTCGGTCGTTCCTCTGAGGCCCCTACCGAACGCGCCCTGCACGGGACGACCCGCGCAGTGATTGCGAATATGGTACACGGCGTGAGCGCCGGTTTTGAAAGAGTGTTGGAAATCGAGGGTGTGGGTTACCGTGCTGAAATGAACGGCAAGAGCCTGGTTTTGAATCTGGGTTTTTCCCATCCAGTAGAAATCAAGCCGCCAGAAGGAATTACCTTTGATGTAGATCCTAAGTCGCGACAGGTCTTTGTGCGCGGCTACGACAAAGAACTGGTGGGGCAGGTGGCGGCGAATATTCGCAAGATCCGCCCACCGGAACCCTATCACGGCAAGGGCCTACACTATCTAGGAGAGAGGATCCGTCGTAAAGCTGGTAAATCTGGAAAGGCGAAGGTTTAGTCTATGGCCGAAAAATCTCGCTCCGCTGCTCGCATTCGAAGGCACGCGCGCGTCCGTCAGCAAGTGGCTGGCACCGCGCAGCGCCCGCGCTTGAACGTTTTTCGCAGTCTATCGGAGATTTATGTGCAGGTCATTGACGATCAGGCCGGCAATACCCTCGTCTCAGCCTCAACGATTGATCACGATTTGCGCACCCAGATGAAGAGTTTGAGCAAGACCGAGGCGGCGCGCCTGGTCGGCAAGGCAGTAGCTGAACGTGCCAAGGGCAAAGGTATCAAGATGGTCGTCTTCGACCGGGGCGGCTTCCGTTACACTGGCCGTGTCAAGGCTGTGGCTGAAAGCGCACGCGAAGGCGGCCTGGAATTCTAAGGCCTGATTGGAGAAAGATATGTTGGAATCCCAGGTAATGGAACTCGAACAACAAGAACAACAATTCGACGAGCGCGTCATTGAGATCGCCCGCGTGGCTAAAGTGGTCCAAGGTGGACGCCGTTTCCAGTTCCGCGTGACGATGGTGGTTGGCGATAATCATGGCAAGGTTGGCATGGGCGTCGGCAAGGCCAATGCAGTGCCAGACGCCATGCGCAAGGCGACCGAACGTGCCCACAAGGATCTGCATCAGGTTTTTCTCTCCGGCACGACCATCCCGCACGAATCGCTCGGCAAGGTCGGGGGAGCGGTCGTCTTGATCCGGCCGGCCTCCCCTGGCACGGGCGTTATCGCTGCCGGCGGCGTGCGTGCCGTCCTGGAGGCCGCTGGCGTGCGCGACATCTTGACCAAGTCCATGGGTAGCGCCGCCGTACTCAACGTGGTACAGGCTACCTTCCAAGCGCTTGCCCGGCTCAAGTCTCCAAAAGAAGAGGCAGCGCGGCGTGGAAAATCGGCAGAAGAGCTTATGCCGTTCTGGGAAAGGAGAAAGAAGAATGGCTAAGGCAAAGGCTGCTGCCAGGACAATCAAGGTCACGCTCGTGCGCAGCCCGATTGGCTATCCAAAATCGCAGAAGGCTACCATTCGTGCGCTCGGTCTGCGTCGCATGAATCAGACAGTGGAACATGACGATACGCCAGCCTTGCGCGGGATGCTCGCCGCAGTGATCCATTTGATTCGAATTGAAGAGTAGGCGCGAATTATGAAACTGAACGATCTGAAACCCAATCCGGGGTCGAAGAAGGACCGCAAGCGCGTTGGACATGGTATTGCGGCGGGCCAGGGTAAGACGGCTGGCCGGGGTACCAAAGGCCAGGGTGCGCGCTCCGGTTCGGGCGGACACCTGTACCGGCAGGGCGGCAACCTGCCTTTCTACCGCCGCTTACCGTTCGTACGTGGCTATGGCTTCACCCCTATTCACCAGGTTGAATATAACGAAGTCAACGTGGACCAGTTGACAGCATTCCAGGCAAATGTCGTGATCACGCCTGAGGCCCTGGCCGAGGCTCACTTGCTCCGCGACCCGCGCAATCCGGTTGCCATTCTGGGCCGCGGCGAGTTGAAGACTCCGCTCAAGGTGCGCGTCCATCGTGTCACCAAGGGCGCCCAAGCCAAGATCGAAAAGGCTGGCGGCAGCGTGGAGATAATTGGATAACTCGTTCTCACGAGGAGGCCTGCTATGAAAACCGCATTTTCCGGGTGGCGCTATTTATGGAAGTCCCAAGATATTCGCCGTAAGTTGTTGATTACTTTGGGCCTGTTGGTCATTTATCGCCTGGCAGCCAATGTTCCCGTGCCGGGCATCAATATGCAGGCGCTGGCGCAATTGCGCAACCAGTTCGGTTCGACGGGCACTTTCTTCGACTTCCTCGACCTTCTCTCGGGTGGTACAGTCTCGCGCTTCTCGCTGCTCTCGATGGGTGTTTACCCATACATTACGGCGCAGATCATCCTGCAACTCCTGGTGCCGATCATTCCCGCTTTGCAGCGCATCCAGGAAGAAGACCCTCGTGAAGGTCGTAAATGGATGGAGAAGTGGACTTATTATCTGGCAGTGCCTATGGCCGCCCTTTCTGCTATTGGCCAGATCAATATCTTCAACTCGTATGCGGCTCGCTTCAATCTGCCGGCGATCCTGAATTTCAGTTTTTCGGGTTCGCAGGTCATCCCATCTATCGCCATGTTGTTCAGCATGATCGCAGGCACCATGTTCGCCATCTGGCTGGGTGAGTTGATCTCCGAGTATGGCATCCGCGGCCAGGGACTCTCCCTGATCATCTTCGCGGGGATTGTCGCTCGAATGCCGGCCAACTTTGCCAGCTTGATGGTGGATGCGAAAACCCGCTGGCTTAACCTGACGGTCATGGTAGTAACCATCCTGGTGACGATCTTTGCCATTGTTTACGTCCAGCAGGGACGCCGCAATGTGCCGGTGATGTATCCGGGACGGCGCGTCGGCAATCGCATGTCTATGCCTGTCAAGGGCACACTCCCGCTGATGGTGAATATGGCAGGCATGATCCCTCTCATCTTCGCCAGCGCCCTCCTTCAATTCCCAGCCATCGTGGGCAGCTATTTCATCAACGCGGCGAACGCGACGGTGAAAAATATCGCTACTGGCCTTCAGAACACCTTTAGCGGCACAGGGACACATGCCTGGGTATATTGGGTGTTGTACTTCCTGGGTGTGTTTATCTTTACCTTTTTCTACACTGATGTGTTGTTCTCACAGCAGAATTACGGTGAGAACCTGAAGAAGATAGGCGCACAAATACCAGGTGTCAACCGCGGGGCACCGACGCAGAAATACCTGACCAAGGTACAGCGGCGTATCACCCTGCCGGGAGCGTTGTTCCTGGGCCTCGTTGCCATTCTTCCGTATATCATCAGTCTCTTCCTGCCATCGGTCGCCAGTGGCGCAAGCCTATTCCTTGTCTCTTCGGCCGGCTTGCTCATTGTCGTCGGCGTGGTGCGCGATACTTTCTTGACTATTGACGCCGAGTTGAAACTGCACGGCTATGACGATTCACTGTTAGTTCGTTAGGAATTGCCATGCCGCTTCGTGGTACGTCGCCCACCTACATCGTCCTTCTTGGTCCTCCCGGCGTCGGTAAAGGCACTCAGGCGAAGATCATTGCTGAGAGGACCAGCCTGCCGCATGTTTCGTCGGGTGACCTGTTCCGTGAGAACATCAAGGGCGAGACGGAGTTGGGCAAGCTGGCGCAGACTTATATCAACCGGGGCGAGCTCGTGCCCGATGACGTGACCATTGCCATGATCCGTGCCCGCCTCTCCCGGCCGGACTGCAAGGGTGGGGCGTTGCTGGATGGTTTTCCACGCACTCCGGCGCAGGCCGATGCGCTTTCCAGGATATTGGCCGATTTCGGCGGCAAGGTGGATCACGTGCCTTGCATCACCGCCTCTGAAGCGACGCTGGTGGAACGCCTAAGCGGACGTTGGACTTGCCGGGCGCAGGGTCATATCTTTCACCGGGTGCACAACCCGCCGAAGAAACCTGGTGTGTGCGATATAGATGGTTCTGAACTTTATCAACGCGATGACGATAAGGCCGAAACGGTTAAACGACGCATCCAGGTCTATACCGAACAGACCGCGCCCTTGATTGCCTATTATCGTCAACGCGGTTTGCTGGCCGAGATTGATGGAGCGCGCCCGGTTGAAGAAGTGACTGCCGATCTCCTGGCGGTTCTGCGGAGTACTGCTTAGCGCAGTGAAAAACAAGTAGTATGGATTGGGCGCGTCAGATCAACGTCAAAAACCCGGCCGAGATCGCCCTCATGCGTGAGGCCGGCCGGATCAACGCCTTGGCGTTGGCCGCCGTTCGCGAATTGGTCAAACCCGGCGTCACCACTGCAGATCTCAATGCGGCTGCTGAGGAAGTTCTGCGGAAGCATGGCGCTTACTCGCCTTTTTATCACTATGGTCGCCCGCCATTCCCGGCTTCTGTTTGCGCAAGTGTCAACGAAGAATTGGTGCACGGCATTCCGGGCAATAGGAGACTCAAAGAAGGCGATATCATTTCGATAGATTGCGGCGCGGTCGTCGAGGGTTACGTCGGTGATGCCTCCTTCACGGTCGGTGTCGGAGAAATTTCCGCCAAAGCGAGGAAGTTGCTCGAGGTGACCGAGAAGGCATTATACATCGCCATCGAAAAGATGCGCGTTGGAAATAGTACAGGTGATGTCTCTGCGGCCATCCAGCAGTTCGTCGAGAGCCACGGCTTTCACGTTACCCGGGAATATACCGGACATGGCGTTGGTCGGCAGATGCATGAAGGGCCGCAGGTGCCCAATTATGGAAAGCCTGGGACAGGAGTCCCGCTTGTAGCGGGCATGACCATTGCCCTTGAGCCGATGGTGCTCGTCGGCACGCACCAGACCCGCGTCCTGCCCAACCGATGGACGGTCGTCTCCGCCGACGGATCATTGACAGCACATTTCGAGCACAGCGTCGCTGTCACCGAAGGAGAACCTCTCATCCTGACAGTCCTTTGACCCTCGCGT
>CAYZIQ010000099.1:0-4106 GCA_964478375.1 uncultured Chloroflexus sp.
TTTGGCTTCGGGGAGGGGAATATCGTGGAGGTAGATGGACACGTCAACTCAAGTCTTTCAAAGTACAACTTATAACAATGTTACTTCCACCGCCTCTCCCGCGCTGAGGCCGGTCGCCTCGGGCGGGATGCGCACCAGGCCATCCGCAGCGACGAGGGAGAAGATGAGATTGGATTTGGAAAAGATCGGTTCGGCAAGCCACCCTTCGACTTCGCTCGGCTTTGCCTCACTCCGCTCAGGGGGAAGCAGGCGAACGGCCACCCATTCCTCCCGCCCAGCTTGGGAGGGGACATTGATGGTCAGCCTGGCAAGCAGTGATGGGCGCGGGCGCTCTGCGGGCAGACCCAGCAGTTTCTCGATCACCGGGACAACGAACAGATTTGCGATTACGAGAGCACTGACAGGATTGCCCGGTAGCCCGATCACTGCCTTACCCTCACAAACTGCCAAAATGGTCGGCTTGCCTGGACGGATGTTGACGCCGTGCACAAGCACGCCTGGCTTACCCAGCGAGCGGATGGCGTCCACGGTCATGTCGCGTGCGCTGGCCGAAGAGCCGGCCGTGATGACCACCAGGTCGCATTCCGACAGGGCGCGCTGGGCGACCTGCTTTAAGGTTTCGAGATCGTCCGGCACGATGCCATATAAGGCGGGCACGCCTCCGGTTTGCGCCACCAGCGCGGACAGAGTGTAAGAGTTAACGTCCCGCACCTGACCGGGATGAGGTGTTCTCTCCGGTGGGATGACCTCGTCGCCACTGGAGATCAGGCCAACGCGCGGCGGCCTCGTCACCGAAACCTGCGTCAGGCCCAGCGCCATTAGCCCACCGATCTCCGCCGGGCGGATGCGCGTCCCGGCTGAGATGACGACCTGTCCCTGGGCCACGTCCTCGCCGATGTGCAGGACATTTTCCCCCTCCGCAACCGCGCGCGAGATTTCGATCTCACCACTCGTAGGGGCAGGTCTCAGACCTGCCCCTACAACCTGTGTATATTCCAGCATGACCACCGCGTCCGCGCCGGAGGGCAGCATCCCGCCGGTGTGAATAATAGCCGCTTCTCCAGGGTGAATGTCAATACCTGGCTGCACGCCCATCGCAACCTCTCCGACAACTTTGAGATAGGACGGCAGCGAATCGCTCGCGCCGAAGGTATCGGCAGCGCGGACGGCATAGCCGTCCATTGCGGAACGGTCGAAGGCCGGTAGCGGATGCGGCGCCTCGACTGGGGATACGGTCACTCGGCCAAGGGCATGAGCCGTGTCAATTGTCTCGGCAGCAGGCTCACGGTCCGGCAGGTGACGCAAGAAAAGTGAGCGGGCCTCATCGGGCGTTTGAAGATGGAGGAATTCGGGCATGGGATACGAGTCGGCGAGTCGACGAATCAGCGAGTCAACGAAATAGAGTGTCAGCGGATCCAGAAAGTGAGAGTGAGCAGATAGGCTGTCAGGCCGAAGATGGCGGTGGCGTTAGCGGACAGGATAGGCCAAAGAGGCTTGACGCCCAGGGTAATGTTACGCAGCATGAAGACCTGGTAGGCAGCCAGCGGGAGGGTCAGGAAGACCGGCCAGAGCAGCCGCCAGGGAAAACCGAAAAACGGCGCGGCAATAAACAGCACATAGGAGGCCAATAAAAGGGCGTGATGGAGCAGGACGGCGCGCGGCCAAGTCAGGCGGATCAGCAGGGTGCAGCGGCCATATTTCTGGTCGGAGGCAAAGGTGGGAAAGTCCAGCGCTAACAAATAAGCCACAGCCAGCAGCGTCAATGGAAAGGTGACCAGCGGCAGGAGGCGATGGAATTCATCTGCCTGGAACAGGAAAGCCAGCGCCGGAATGAAATCGGCAAACAGAATGGCGAGAGCGAGTTCCCCAAAGCCGTTATTGACCAAGCGCATTGGAGGCACGGAATAAGCCATGAGCAGCAGGAAAACCAGCCCCAGAAAGAGGCCCGATGAAGGAGCAACGACCCGCAGGCGCAGCATTACGACCGTTAAGGCAGCGACCAGGGTCAGCAAAGCGGCGGAAACCTGCAGGAGGAGCGTCCGCAGGCGCAGGCGTTGGGAGGGAGTATCCGCCTCGACCAATGGCTCGTTCGGCGGGCGAAAATACTCTGCCAACAGGTAAGCAGCCATCTGGATCAATGAGAGCCAGGCAAGGCCCAACCAGAACGCGCTGCCGCTGATACGTACCCCAAGATAACGGGCGATGCCCGTGCCCAAGATATACGTCAGGCATGCCAGGAACAAGCGGAATGGTTGCGAAAAGCGGAGAAGGGTGCGGAGGTGAGTCATACGATCGGCGAATACCTGCGCTTCGACTACGGGGCTTCACCAAGCTCAGCCCCTCCGCTCAGCGCGGAAACATGGCGCATATCGCGCAAGTGGATCTGGTTATGACGATAGACCATCTTAATCATCTCGCCCAGCGCGGTAACGCCCAGAAAGGGGTGGCGGCCCATTTTTTGTAAATCAGACTCGGAGAGGCCGGAAACCCAGGCGATCGTCCCCGCTCGAGCTTCCTTGAATTGCACGAGCAAGTCAGCCGGGGACGTATCAGCCAGTTTCGACACCTGGCTGACGTTGAAGCGGTCAATCGAGAAATCCTCACTCGCGCCCTCACCGCCAGCGCGGATATCCTCGAACAGTTTCAAGATTGACTTCTCCACCGAGACGAAATGCGCCAGAATATCGCGCACCTTCCATTCAGCGTCTTCGCTGTAGACAACCTGCCGCCACTGGTTGCCGGTCAGCGCGCCGAAATAGGCGGCCACCTTTTCGCCCTCTGCGCGCAGGCGTTCAGCAAGGAATGTTGGCGATTCTGGCATCGTAAACCCCTGATCACAATAGAGAATAACCGCCATCCACGACGATAGTCTGGCCAGTAATATACTCGTTTTCGAGCAAGAACACGAGGGCCGAGGCGATCTCGTCCAACGAGGCGGGACGTTTCAACGGCAGACGTTCCACCAGCCGGTTCCACTCTTCTTCCGAAACGTACTCGGAGGGTAATACCAGACCCGGGGCAATGGCGTTGACCCGTATCTTGGGCGCCAGGGAGCGCGCCAGGAGGCGCGTCAGCGACTCGAGGGCTGCCTTGCTGACCGTATAGGCCGAAAAACCGCTCCAAGCCTTCTGCGCGCCGACATCGGTCACGTTGACGATCAGGCCGCCGTCTTTCATGCGTTTGGCGGCCTCCTGTGCACACAGCAGCGGGGCGCGCAAATTCAGTGCGAGCGCGGCATCCAAATCATCAGCTGAGAGAGACCGCACGTCTCCGCGTGGCATAACAGCCGCAGAGTTGACGAGCACTTTCAGGCGATGCGGCAGGGCATCCAGAGTAGAAAACAGAGAATGGAGACTGGTCATGTTGCTAAGGTCAGCCTGCGCCATGTAGACCGGCACGTCTAGTGTTCGCATCTCTTCAGCCGTCATAGCAGCTTTTTCGGTGGAGCGATGATAATGCAAGAGAATGGCATAGCCCTGGCGGGCAAGGGTCAGGCCAAAGGTGCGTCCCAGCCGGTGTGCCCCGCCGGTCACCAGGGCAAGAGGAATTTCCGACATGCCTATGTTTTACCACAAAATTCTATTTAGCGCTTGCAGAGAGGAGGAAGCCAAATACCGCCCAGCTAGCGCAGAGGAACCCGTTTTCTTTGAGAAAACGGGTTCCTCATTCACAACTGGGGAATTCCGCCGCAAACATGAATTTGGCAGAGACTCCCGGCGTCTTGAAGACGCCGGGAGTCTGTATCACTTGCGGAAGAAATTGGATATGAAGAACCAGACGTTGGCTGGACGCTCGGCCAGGCGACGCATGAAATAAGGATACCAGTGCGTGCCATAGGGGACGTAGATGCGCACCGGATAACCATCCTGCGCGCATTGCTCTTGCAAGTCACGGCGGATGCCATACAGCATCTGGAATTCCATGGCGTTCTTGGGCAGCCCTACCTTCCCAGCATATTTCCTGGCGAACTCGATGCGCTTAGGATCGTGGGTGCCAATCGCCGGGATCGGCGGTACGCGCCCGTCAGCGCTAAGGGTGGGAGATTTGGCAGCCAGCGCGGCGTCAATCATGATCTTGGACAGCAAGTCGAAGTTGGCGTCCACGTC
>CAYZIQ010000099.1:4206-11971 GCA_964478375.1 uncultured Chloroflexus sp.
TCCAAAGCAAGGCCGATCTGCGTCAGCTTGATGGAGACGTTCGAGCGCACGTTGCAACAACTTATTTGATTGATAACTTCCAAAATATCATCCGTTGCCTGCCTTGCTTCATCGGGCGTTGATGTATGCTCCCCGAGATGGTCAAGCGTGGCATTGATCCCATTCGCATTGAGCTCACGCACAGTGCGGATCGCATCCTCGATCTTCTCCCCCGCCACGAAACGAGAAGCGGCCCGCCAAGCGAACTTCCAACGGGTCACCAGGCGTTGCGCCCAGTCGGCCTTGGAAAGGTAGATCAGGAAAGAACGCAGCATAATTTTAACCTCGTGGTTGAAAAGTTCTATCGCGTAGACTAGGGTTGCGTGGTGGGCAACCCTTGTTCGCTCGCTCACAGATTGTAGCACAATTGCATTTTATGAGTGTGTTATACTACCGCCTTAGCATACTTCCCGCCCCAATGGAGGCAGCTTGAAAATTCGTGGTTCTTCCCTTTACCTTCGCTTGGTGTCCCTGTTTTTCGTTTCGATTGCCATCGTCTTGACGGTCATCACGCTTATACAGTACAGTCGTCTGAGGAACAACTATCCGCCTGAGATGGTCATCGCTGGCGTGCCCGTCGGCGGGCTGGACCCTCAAGCGGCTGCCCAGCGACTGCTACAGGTTTACTCCTTGCCGGTGGAGATCCACTACGGAGACGCCGTTATCCAACTCGACCCCAACCTGACTGGCTTTCAACTGAATGTGGATAGTATGCTTGCCGCGGCCGACCTCCAGCGAACCGGCGCCTCCTTTTGGGGCGGTTTCTGGAACTATTTGTGGAATCGAAAATCCGCGACGACGGAGATACCTCTTGTTGAGACACATTCAGAAGAGCGCCTGCGCGCCTACCTGACCACTGAAATCGCAGCTCGTTACGATCAGCCTCCTATTCCGGCGCAACCCATCCCTGGCAGCACCGAATTCCAACCCGGTCAACCCGGCAAGGTTATAGACATTGACCGGGCTGTCATCCTCATCGGGGATGCCATGCGCTCACCGACCCAACGCGTGGTCCAACTTGCGCCCGTGTACACGTCAGCCGGTCGCCCTACATTGCAAAACCTGCAACTACTCTTGGAGGAAATTATCGGTCAGGATAATTTCGATGGGATCGTAGGCTTCTATCTGCTTGATCTGCAAACCGCAGAAGAACTGCATTTTGCCTACCAAGCCGGTGAGAATCTGTCAGTCAACCCGGATATTGCCTTTACCGCCTCCAGCACGATCAAAATTCCCATCATGGTGACAGCCTACGAGCATTTCAACGGCCAACTGAACAATCAGGCCGCCGCTCTCATGCTTGATATGATCAAGAAGTCCGAAAACCCTCCGGCGGATGACTTGATGCGTGTCATTGACGAAGCGCGCGGCCCGTTGGTCGTCTCGGAGACAATGAAGGCACTGGGGTTGCAGAACACCTTCCTGGCCGGTTATTTTTACGACGGCGCGCCGATCCTGCAAATTTTTCACACGCCAGCCAATCAACGCACAGATGTGAACACCGATCCCGACATCTACAGCCAAACCACACCCTCGGACATCGGCTCGCTCCTGGAAGATATTTACCAGTGCTCCCAGACCGGCGGCGGGGCGCTGGTCGCCGCATTCCCAGGTCAGATTGACCAATCTTCCTGCCAGAAAATGATCCAATACCTGGAAGAGGACAAGATCGGGGTGCTGATCCAGTCCGGTGTGCCGGAGGGGACGGCTGTGGCCCACAAGCACGGTTGGGTGACCGATCCGAGCGGCGTCATCCACAACGTCTCCGATGCCGCCATCGTCTACACCCCGGGTGGAAACTACATTCTGGCAATTTACGTTTATCATCCCAACCAGATCATTTGGGATGAAGTCTCCAAAATGTACGCCGATCTTTCCAGAGCCATTTACAACTATTTCAACCTGACAACGCAATAGCATGAACCAAACCCTGAGCCTCTATCGCCTCCAACAAACCGACAGCCAGATCGGCCGGGCACGGGCCCGCCTTCAAGCCATTCAGAGAATGTTGGAGAACGATGAGGCTCTGCGCCAGGCCAGGATGCAGGCTGAAGTCGCAGAAAAGAACCAGCTGACTGCCGAACGCGCCCTTCGCCAAGCCGAAGCTGCCGTCCGCGATCAGCGCATCAAGATCGAGCAGGCCGAATCCAGCCTGTACAGCGGTGCCGTCCGCAATCCCAAAGAACTCCAGGACTTGCAGAACGATGTCGCCGCGCTCAAGCGCCATCTCACCACGCTGGAGGATCGCCAACTGGAGGCCATGCTGGCTTGCGATGAGGCCGAGTCCGCCTGCCGGGCCGCACAGGCCGCGTTACAAGCCACTCAATCTCAGGTGAACGAGCAAAACCAAAGCCTGCGCCAGGAACAGGCCAGCCTGCAAAGAGAGACCACAAAGCTGGAGGCTGAGAGGCAGGCAATCGCCAACGCCATCCCAGCCCAATTCATCGAAGATTACAATCAACTCCGACAAACACGTGGCGGAGTAGCTGTGGCAGCCATTTCCGAAAACGCCTGCACGGCCTGCGGCTCGGGCCTGACGCCAGCCGAACAGCAGGCTGCCCGCTCGGCGGCCCAGATGGCGCGCTGTCCTTCCTGTGGGCGTATTCTGTACGGCAGCTAGCACCTCTTATGCAATTCCGTTTTCCCTACATTGACCACATCTCATTTTGGATAGGGGTCGCCTTCGCCACTGCATTTTGGTGGGTGCTGGCCGCGCTGCGGCCATTGTTCCAACATGCCATCCAGGGCTTGAAAGCTAGGCGGAAGGAAAAGAGAGAAGAAACACGCACTACCAGTGCCATCGAGGAGCGCTACCGACAAATGGTCCTGCGACAGGCGCAAGCAGCTCACCTGTCCGCCCCACTCTTCTCGCTGGACGAAATCCTCATTCCGCCCAGGTTGCTCCTCCCACCCATGCACCCCACGCCGGGCGAACCTGCCCCGGCAGAAGATATCGTCAGCCTAACCCTGCCCTACATGCCGGACTGGCCTGAACTGGCTGCGATCTACAATGCACCGACTCTCTCCATTCCACAAGCCCTGGCAAAAGACACCAACCTGGTGATAATGGGGCAACCCGGCTACGGGAAGACGGTTGCCCTGGCACACCTGGCTTCGTTGACGGCGCAGCGGGATCCGGCCTCCGGCCTCCCACCTGAGGCAGTTCCCATTTTCCTCCACGCGGCGGATTTGAACCTGCCGCTAAAAAATTCCGAAGCCCTGCTCAACCCGATCAGTGACACCATTGCCGGGCGCGCTCCAGCCAGAGGTCGGTCGCGCCTGTCAAATTTTATCCAACGCACCTTTCGCGAAGGCCGTGCTCTTTTCCTTCTAGACGGCCTGGATGAGCTCCCACCCGATGACGTGAAAGCCGCAGTCGCATACCTCGACCAGCTCAAGCAATCTTACCCCACGACGCGCTTCGTCACCGCTGCCTCCCCCGATTGTTTGGACGGGCTAGCAAAACTGAACTTTGTCCTCTTCACCCTGGCAGCCTGGAGTCCACTTCAGCGCGGCGAATTCCTGGACAAATGGAGCGAGCTTTGGACTCGCCATGTAGCCGCCGAAACCGGGGCTCAGGCTGGCCCCGAACAGGTTGACCCCATTCTGCTCAATCAGTGGCTGGACGCGGAAAAAGACAACCTAACGCCCCTCGAATTGACACTCCAGGCTTGGGCAGCGTTCGCCGGCGACTTGCGTGGGCCGCGTCCGCTGGACGCCATCCAGGCTCACATACGCCGCCTTTCGCCCACCGATATACCTGCAGAAGCGATAGAATTGCTCGCCTTGCAGACCAACTTGGCCGCGAAGCCAGTCTTCGACCCACGCCAAGCGCGCGACTGGATCAAATCGTTCGAGCCGCCAGAAGCGTACAAGGCCGGAGACGAAGAAGGCAAGCCGAGGACAGGCGCGAAAGCCAGCAAAAAAGCGGAAAAGGCCGCCTCCAAATCAGGTGTTGCTGCGAAGTTGGCCGCCAGTGGTATGCTCACCCAACATCGCAACAACACCATGCGCTTCACCCATCCGTTGTTCGCAGGCTATCTAGCCGGCAAAGCGCTGGTCAACTATCGCACTGAAGCCGTCCTCGATCAGCCCGAATGGAGCGGAAAGTATTTGGCGCTGCGTTATCTGGCCGCCCATCGCGACGTGGTCTCCCTGGCTGAAACACTGATCGCAACCTCCAAACGCCCCCCGGAGCGCAACCTGCTGACGACTGGCAACTGGCTGCGCGAGGCGCCGCACCAAATGGCCTGGCGCGGAAACGTCATGGTAAAGCTAGCCGCGTTCCTCCAGGAACAGGACCTTCCGCTCGCCCTAAGAGGAAAAGCGCTGGCTGCATTCGTACTGAGCGATGACCCGGCCGCGGCGGCCCTGTTCCGTCAACTCCACAATGCCTCCTCACCTGAAACTGCCCGACTGGCCGCCCTTGGGAGCGGCGCGATTCATGACGCTAAAGCCATCGAAGGCCTGGCAGATCTGCTCAACAGCTACAACCCTGATCTCCAGCGGGCTGCCTGCCTGGCTTTGGTCGCCATCGGCACGACATCCGCGATCAATCATGTAGGCATTGCCCTGCTACACGGAAGCGAGAACCTGCGCCGCTTCGCCGCTGAAGCTTTGGCAAATCACCCCCAGGACGGTCATGTAATACTCAAAGAAGGCGCAACTGTGGATGATTTTCTTGTGCGGCGCGCAGTCGCCTACGGCCTGGGCCGTGTGAGGCAACCCTGGGCAGATGAACTCTTATCCCAATTGCAAGCCGAAGACAAAGAATGGCTTGTGCGCACGTCTGCGACCGAGGTGATCGAAAGCCGGAATCGGGCACACGCTTATGCTCAAGCGCCGCTGCCGCCTCCATCCGAATCGCCCTGGCTGATCGCCTTTGCTGGAAAACAGGGCATGGGCGTCTCGCCGCACCAACCCGCCACCGACCTCCTGTTGCTGGCATTAAAAAACGGCAGCGAAGAAGAGCGCCTCGCTTCGCTGGCTTACCTGCGTCAAAATCTGACCGAACCCGTGCTAGGCGAGCTTTACCACGTCATGTACAGCGATGATACGATCATGCGTGAAGTTATCTTCCAGGTCTTATGGGAATTGGCCGCTGGCGGTGTCGCGCTGCCCGATCCGCACCAATATGGAATAGACTGATGCCCAACCAACCCATCCTGCTCACCATCGCCATCCTCGGAGGGACAGGCAAAGAAGGCAAGGGCCTGGCCTACCGCTGGGCAAAAGCCGGTTACCGCATCTTGATCGGCTCACGTACGCCTGAAAAAGCCCTGGCAACAGCCCAAGAACTTGAAACGCTCCTTGCTCGCGGCTCGACACCTGCGCATATCGAGGGGTTGAGCAATCTCGAGGCGGCAAACAAAGCAGACATCGCTGTCCTGACCGTCCCCTACGCTGCACACAGGGAAACGCTAGAAAGCGTGAAATCCGCCCTGCAAGGCAAAATCCTGGTAGATGTGACCGTCCCGCTTGTCCCGTCAAGAGTGACCCAGGTGCAGATGCCTCCGGCCGGCAGCGCAGCCCAGGAGGCGCGCCAAATCCTCGGCAAGGGCGTAGAGGTGGTTTCAGCCTTCCAAAACATCTCTTACGAGCACCTCCTGCACGATGAACCCATCGAATGTGATGTCCTGGTCTGCGGAACGAGCAAAGAAGCCCGCGCCGAGGTGCTGAAATTGGTCGAGGCCGCTGAGCTGACGGGGTGGGATGCCGGGCCAATCGAGAACTCGATGGTGGTGGAGGGGTTGACGAGCGTGCTGATTGGGATCAATAAACAATACGGCTCGAAGCAAACAGGAATTAGAATAACAGGCGCGGGAAGATAAGCACCCCAACTCGTCAATCGCAAATTCTCACTCCGTAATGCCTCTCACCCTCACTCCCCTCCTCTCTATCCCCCTCATCCATCCCGGCGATGACCTGACAAAAATCGTGCTCACCGCCCTTCACGCATCATGCATCACGCTGCACAATAACGATATTCTTGTCATCACCTCGAAAATTGTCAGCAAGGCCGAAGGGCGACTGGTAAATTTAGATGTTGTTGTGCCTTTGGAGAGGGCTTTTGAATTGGCTACGCGCAGTGCCAAAGATGCGCGCCTGGCCGAACTTATCCTACAGGAGAGCCGCGAGGTGCTGCGCGTCCGCCCGGGGACGATCATTGTCGAGCATAGATTGGGATTCGTGTGCGCCAATGCCGGGATTGACCATTCCAATGTCTCCCCTCTCCTCCCGGGGGACAGGCAGGCACAGGTGAGCGAAGCCGAAAGGGCAAGAGCCGAAAATTGGGTGCTGCTTCTGCCCGAAAACCCCGACCACTCGGCAGCCGAAATCCGCGCTAAACTCGAAGCTGTCAGCGGCAAACGCCTGGGCGTGATGATCATCGACTCCCATGGACGTGCCTGGCGTCTCGGCGTGGTCGGCACATGCATCGGCCTCTCCGGCCTGCCCGCAATTGTGGATAAGCGCGGTGCCCCAGACCTGTTTGGCTACCGCCTGCGCATCACCCTCATCGCCGTAGCTGATGAACTGGCCGCGGCCGCCTCGCTGGTCATGGGTCAGGTTGCCGAGGGTACACCAGTCGTGCATGTGCGCGGCTTCCCTTATCCGCTGCGGGAAGGCTCTTTGAGCGAGTTGCTTCGGCCAAAAGAGGAGGATATGTTCCGATGAGCAACGAATTCTGGGACGCGCTCGACCGGCTAATCGCTGAAAGCCAGGTCGTCATTGACCGCCCGAAAGGGACGCGCCACCCGCGCTACCCGGAGCTGGCCTACCCGCTGGATTACGGCTACCTCGCTGGCACGACTTCCGGCGACGGCAGCGGAATTGATGTTTGGCTGGGCGCGTCCAGCAGCCGAGAGTTATCCGCGGTGATCCTGACGGTGGACGCGTTCAAACGGGACGCAGAAATCAAACTGCTGCTCGGCTGTTCAGAGGAAGAAACCCAAATCGCGTTGGCCTGTTCCAACAACGAGGCGATGCGCGCCATGCTTGTCCGCCGTCCGCACGCGAACGACAAATCTTAGTTTGTCTATACTGGCAGTCGAACTGAAGCCTATCCTACAGGAGAAAACATGAAATCCATCCCCGAAAAGGTAGACGCACACGGATGACGAACGACCTGCACGCCTTTTTGCGCACTCGCCGTTCAATCCGACGCTTCAGAGCGGACCCGGTGCCGGCTGCCGTCATTCAACGCATCCTCGAAACCGCGACCTGCGCCCCTTCAGCACATAACGATCAGCCTTGGCGGTTTGCCGTCATCAATACTCCCCAAGTCAAATCACGGTTGGCCGAAGCCATGGCCGCCGACTTCCGCCGCGACCTGGAAAAGGATGGTCTGCCCGAAGCCGACATCGTGGCCCGCCTTGAGCGTTCCCGCCGTCGCATCAACGAAGCGCCCCTCATCGTGCTTTTATGCATGGAAACCACCGGTATGGACAGTTACCCTGATCCCAAGCGTCAGCAGGCCGAGACGACGATGGCTATTCAATCCACGGCGCTGGCCGGCTTGCAGCTTTTGCTCGCCGCGTACGCTGAAGATTTAGGCGGAGTCTGGACGTGCGGGCCGCTTTTTACGCCCGAAACGGTCCGCTCCACGCTGGACTTACCCCTTGAATGGCAGCCTCAAGCAATGCTCTTCGTTGGCTATCCCGCAGAGTCACCAGCCATGCCGGAACGTAAATCGCTGGAACAAGTTGTCCTTTTTCGGTGATTTAAA
>CAYZIQ010000100.1:0-11689 GCA_964478375.1 uncultured Chloroflexus sp.
CAAAAATTAAGTTTAACACGAAGGCAGGTAAGGGTCAACTTTTTGATGTAAAATTGCCTCAGCGATCGGACCCATGCATAAGTTGCTAAACCGACTTCGGAATTTTGGAGCGTTCAAAGAAGCCGAACGGCTCGAACCGGCTCTGCGCCGGACCTGCCTCGGCCGGCTGGCAGCCGTCAGCACATTTCTGGTCATCCTCTTGTGCCTGGTGTCCTGGGTGATCGTCTTCCTATCGCTGCAAAGGTCTGGTGCCCAGCAGGCTATCCCGGCAAACATCCTGACGCCAGTGATGTGCGCCGCGTTCTTCGGCGGTTTGGTTTTCGTTGCCCTTATCGGTGGGCTGCTTGGCAATATTCTACGACGCATCCTTTGGCGCCTATTGTTACGAAAAGGCAAGTAGTTTTTCCGGCCTCGGATAGACGGCACTCTTATCCAAAATTATGGTAAACTCACACCAGAACAGTATCGGAGAGACAATTATGAGCGCTTCCCGCAGTGAACTGATGGTCAACCGGTTGCGCGCTATGCAGGCCGCCGCGCCGGATATCGAAGCCTCCGCGATCGTCTCCGTAGATGGACTGATCATGGCCTCGGCCTTGCCTGCCGAAGTCGAGGAGGATCGTGTCTCAGCGATGTCCGCTGCGATGTTAAGTTTGGGCGAGCGCATCGCCAGTGAGTTGGGCCGAGGCGGATTGGAACAGGTCTACATTCGCGGCAATACCGGCTTCATCGTACTCACCTCGGTTGGAAAGGAAGCCGTGCTCACTGCCCTGGTGCGACAGGAGGCCAAGCTGGGCCTCATCTTTCTCGAAATGCGCCGCGCCTCGGAAGACTTGGTCAAGCTGGTCGGATGAAAAAACAAATTCTGGAATTGGCTAAATTTGAAATCAACCTCGGTGGGGAGGGCACAATCGCCTTCCCCGCTTCGTTTGTGACCCTCACCCCAGCACCCTTCTCCCTGGTCTCGATATGCTTCGCTACTCGACCATCGCGGGAGAGGGGTGCCGAGGTGAGGGCGAGAGGTATTCTATGCCCACAAAATATCTCTTCTTCACCGGCGGTGTCGTATCCTCGGTCGGCAAGGGTGTGACCGCTGCGGCGGTCGGCCTGCTGCTGAAGGAACGCGGTTTCAAGGTAGCCGTACAAAAACTCGACCCCTACATCAACGTTGACCCGGGGACGATGAGCCCCTATCAACACGGGGAGGTTTTTGTTTTGGACGACGGTGCAGAAACGGACCTGGATCTGGGTCACTATGAGCGGTTCATTGACATCCGCCTGAACCGGGTCTGCAACGTGACGACCGGCCAAGTGTATGCCGAGGTGATCGCCAAAGAACGGCGCGGCGACTATCTGGGCGGGACAATTCAGGTCATCCCGCACATCACTAACGAGATCAAGCGCCGCATCGGCCTGGTATCCAAGACGATGGGCGCTGAAATCGTTTTGGTCGAGGTCGGCGGCACAGTTGGTGACATCGAGTCGCTGCCATTTCTCGAAACACTGCGCCAGATGCGCTCGGAGGTGGGGCGCGAAAACTGTGCCTTCATCCACGTGACCTGGTTGCCATACATCGGCGCGACCGCCGAGCTGAAGACTAAACCGACTCAACACTCGGTGGCTGAACTACGCTCGATCGGTATCTCCCCCGACATGATCGTCGCCCGCTCCGATTTTCCGGTAGATGATAGTCTGCGCGATAAGATCGCTCTCTTCTGCGACGTGGAGAAACGGGCGGTGGTACCGCTTATCACCACCTCCGTGCTTTACGAGGTGCCGCTACTACTCGAAAAAGCTGGTCTCACCGATTACATCATCCAGCGATTGGGCCTGGAGACCAAGCAAAAACCGGATTGGACGGCGTGGGGACGTTTGGTCGAAGAAATAAAGCAGCCTAAGCCCAGCGTGCCCATCGCCTTGGTCGGAAAATATGTCGAACTGCACGACGCCTATATAAGCGTTCACGAGGCGCTCAAGCACGCTGCTCTGGCCCTAGGCATGGAAGTAGAGATCAAATGGGTGCACTCAACGGAATTGGAGAAGGGCAAAGGCTGGGAGATTGTAAAGGAGGCCGCCGGGATCGTCGTGCCGGGCGGATTCGGCAGCCGGGGTATCGAAGGGAAGATCCAGGCCGCGCGCTATGCGCGCGAGAACCAGGTCCCCTATCTCGGACTTTGCCTGGGTATGCAAGTGATGGTAGTGGAATTCGCCCGCGATGTGCTCGGCTGGGAGAATGCGAACTCGACCGAGTTTGACCGCTCCACCGCGCATCCGGTCATTGATCTGATGCTCGAGCAGCGCTCCATCACCGACATGGGCGGCACGATGCGGCTTGGTCTCTACCCCTGCGTCCTCCAGCCAGGGACGAAGACCGCCGCGGCCTACGGCGTGAGGCAGGTGGAAGAACGTCACCGCCACCGCTGGGAGTTCAACAACGCCTTCCGCGAGGAATTCGAAAGGGCCGGGATGGTGTTCTCGGGTATTTCGCCGGATGGAAAACTGATCGAAATCGCCGAGATCAAAGACCATCTCTATATGCTCGGCAGCCAGTTCCACCCCGAGTTTCTGTCCCGCCCGATGCGGCCGCATCCACTGTTCGTAGGGCTGCTGAAGGCAGCGAAGAGCGCCCTATAATTTAAAGGCGATGCCAACAATCCTCTTCATCCATGGCTGTCGGTTATTCTTCTACTCCAACCAGCGCAATGAGCCGCCGCACGTTCATGCCCGAAAAGGCGATGTTGAATGCAAGTTCTGGCTCTACCCTGACCAATTTGACCTCGGCAAAGCCCACGTCTATAATGCCAGCCCGGCCGACATTCGTTTCATCAGGAGGATCATCTTCGATAATTTCGATTACATCGTTTCGATGTATGAGGCGCATCAGCGTGGAGAAATGCTATGAAGAAAGTACACAGTATTCGAACCATCGAGGCAGAGGATGATTATCTTCACCTCGTCGTGGAGGGGAAATCCTACCGCTTGCGGTGGCAGGACTGTTCCCCGCGCCTTGCTATGACAACGCCCGCCCAGCGCAAACATTTTGAAGTATCTCCCGCCGGTTATGGAATTCATTGGCCTGAAATTGATGAAGACCTAGCTATCACGCCCTTAGTTGAACAGGCGGAGGGTCGTTTTGCACCATCGCCGCATCAAGTTAGTGAAAAGAAAGGCAAATATCGGGTAAAGTAATTGCCTCATGGATACAAAATCCGAAATGAAGTTCTACCGTGAACGCTGGAAGGCGGTCGAAGAAACCGAACGGCAGGAATTGCGCGCTCTATCTATGGAAACGCGCCTGCAGCAAATGAACTCTATCTGGCGATTAGGATTGGGACTTAGCTTCTCATTCGAACCCGATCCAAGTGAAATGGAAGTATTTATGTGTTGGGCACAGCTCAAAGAGGGAAGATAACCTTCCCAGAACCCCTTGCCTCGCTCACCGAACCGTTGACAGCCCTGCAGCGCCTGCTTGACCGTTTTGGCGCTCAGGGCGTTATTATCGACGGGATGGCGACAGGACTCCTGGGAAAACCGAGATTTACGGTCGACCTCGATGTCATGTTTCTTGCCTCAATCAAAGGTGTTCTACACATTTTGGAAATGGCGAAAGAAGAAGGGATTGAGCCTGCCACTGCTCATCAACGGCTTAATTGATAGTGATATAATTTCTCATCAATCGAAGGTTCGCAGGCGCATTGGCGATGAGGCTCGTCAGTGTGAAATACAAAGCCTGGGTCGAAAAGCGACTGATAGCCTCTACCACAATCCTGCTGGTAGAGGCTTTTTTCTTGCCGCCAGCCAATGACAGGAGAACATCATTATGAAAAATACAACAACAGCAGAAAAGGGTATTTCAGCCAAAACAGCCCTGCGGTTTGTCGTTCTGATCGGCATCGTCAGCCTGTTCGCCGATATGACCTACGAGGGTGCACGCAGCATCAATGGCCCATATCTGGCGATCCTCGGCGCGAGCGGAACGGTCGTGGGCATCGTTTCGGGACTTGGGGAATTGATCGGCTTTTCCATTCGCCTCCTCTCGGGCTACTTGAGCGATAAAACCAAAGGCTATTGGGCCATCACATTTTTTGGCTATGCTATCAATCTGATTGCCGTTCCGATGCTGGCGCTGGCAGGCAACTGGCAGATCGCCGCGCTGCTCATGGTCATCGAGCGAGTCGGGAAGGGCATCCGCGTCCCGCCGCGGGATGCCATGCTCTCTTACGCCACCCAACACATGGGACGTGGCTGGGGCTTTGGCCTGCATGAAGCGCTCGATCAATTGGGCGCCATCCTGGGGCCGCTGGTGATGGCCGCCGTTTTATATTTTCACGATGGGTATCAGACGGCCTATGGCGCATTGCTCATCCCGGCCCTGCTTGCACTTGTAGTGCTCGCCAGTGCGCGTTTCATGTACCCCCGTCCGCAGGATCTGGAATTCAGCCAGACAAAACTACAGATGCAGGGATTCTCACAAACCTTCTGGCTGTATGTGGCTGCAACCGCTTTGATCGCAGCCGGTTTTGCCGACTTCCCCCTGATCGCCTACCACTTCCAAAAAGCATCGGTCGCCGACGCGACCATGATCCCGATCTTGTATGCCGTGGCAATGGGTGTGGATGCCGTAGCCGCCCTGGCTTTTGGACGACTCTTTGACCGTCTCGGTCTTTCGACCATGATCCTGGTCGCCGGACTATCAGCCTTTTTCGCGCCCCTGGTTTTCTTTGGCGGGTTCTCCCTGGCCGTTCTAGGCATGGTCTTATGGGGCATTGGCATAGGCGCGCAGGAATCCATCATGCGCGCGGCCATTGCCGACATGATTGCCCCCTACCAGCGCGGTCTGGCCTATGGCCTCTTCAACACCGTATATGGGACCGCCTGGCTCCTGGGAAGTGTGCTGATTGGCATCTTGTATGATGTCTCGATCCCCTGGCTGGTTGCATTTTCGGTAGTGGCACAACTGGCATCCATTCCGATCTTCTTCTTTCTTCGCAAACGGATCGAAGTATAAGGAAAAAGTGAATGAATAAAGTTCTGCTTGATTTCCACACCTCACTGGCTGTGGATGTTCTGACGCGGAACCGTTCGAGTGCAACAAGGCAAGTCGACTATGAAATTTATTTCGATGTCGTTGGCAATTAGTCTGGTGTTTTCGCCTTTCGCCGCTATCATGGCGTACCTGATCACTTATGGTGAATACATCCATCATTATCCGGACAAAAAGAAACCGGTAAAATTGGCTCCCAGGATTGCGCCTGCTGAAATCAATAAAAACGTTTCCATGTCCTTTGGCAAGACCACCTTTCCCGTTCGTTGTGAGATTGAAAGTCGCAATCGAGCGAATGTCTTTTTCATGATCGCTCATCCGAATATCGCGTTGTACAAATCCACGCCATAACTGGTTTCCAATGGCTCTCCTTCGATTAGTTTGAAGCTCCTGCTTCCATCCGGTTGCCTGTCGGCGCGCAGGAAAATGGTGGTCTCCATTCTTTTGTCGTAGAAGCCGTGCGCCAACGCGTATAGATGGGTGACGAAGAAAACCTTGACGCGCTTTTCCAGCAAGGCGCTCACGATCTGCCTGGCGATCTCCGAGCCTTCGCGCTCGTTGGTGGCGGCAAACGACTCGTTGAAGAGTATCATCGAATCGGGCCTGACCTTGTCTACGATGATGCTCATGCGGCTAAGTTCCTCGTCGAATTTACCGCTCTTCATCGTGGCGTCTTCTTCCCGTTTGTAGTGCGTGAAAAGCCCGTCGCACAGATTGGCGGAAAACGACTCCGCCGCGACGAACATTCCGCACTGCATCATCAACTGCGACAGGCCGACACTGCGCAGAAACGTGGACTTTCCGCCCTGGTTCGCCCCGGTGATCATCACCAGGTCCTTCCCATCGGCGTTGACATCGTTGCCCACCACCTTTTGTTTCATGGTCAAGGCCAGGGACACGTCGTACATGCCGGTGAACGAAAGGCGACGCTCGTCGGCGGGCGCGGGTTCGGGAAACGCGATCGGCTCTCCGAGTTCGGTCAATTGTTCAGCTAGATTCAAACAGCCGAGGTAAAACGCCAGTTCCAGCCGCAAAGCGTTGAGAAAACTGTCAATGTGGTCGGCTGACTGGGCCAGCGCATTGGCGACCAGATTGATGCCTTTGTCCCTCAATTCTCCAAGCGCCCGCGCCCCATGGTCGTCGCGGGGGGGAAGGGCATAGAAATAGACAGGGGATTTTTTCGCAAGCACCCGCCTCACCCAGTGTTGGTCGCTGTGGTTGGCCTTGCGGAGAACGTAATTCACGCCCTCGTTCCCCTTTCCCAGTTCGGCGCTGATCAGGACGCCGCCGCGGAAATTCAACGTCTTGAGATGCTCTTCCACCACCGCGAAATAGTCGTCGTCCAATTCCTGCTGGATCATCTCGAAGAATCTTCGAAAACCCCACGATTCGAATTGCCCGGCTTGCTCGTCGGCAATTTGCTTCAAGGTCTTGAGCAGGTCCACGAACATCACCAGCATTTCCCGCGCGCCACTCAGGATGGCGCTCGGATAGTGGCTGAATATGCCCAGCCAATGACTGCGCTTGTTTTCGATGGACTGGATCGGGATATGGTAAATCTGCCTGACGATATCGGGGTGTTTCAGGCAATCCTTGAGAATTTCCTGTCGGTATCGTATGATCTCCGGCGTGTCCAGCGGGGACAGAATTGCTTGTTTTGCGGCCTCGAACAGGAATTTGTCCCCTTGCGCCATGGCCTCGAACAGCGTGTTCAATTCCAGATCCTGGATCAACGCCTCCGCGTTGGAGAGGAGGGTCTGCTGTGGAACGAAATCCCGGTCAGGGTACATCAAGAAAACCTTCATGACTGGATTCGCTCCTTGATCTGTTCGTAGGTCAGGCGATGCTTTTTAGAGATCGAGAGGGCGTATGCCAGCCCATCGGCGGGCCTGCGAACGATTTTGAAGGTGCGCACCGCCGGGTTTTCGGGGACGACCGTGCTGACCATGCTGACGGTCTTCTCGCTCAAAGACGACAACTCGTCAATGAATGTCACCCACACGCACAGCAAATCCAGTTCCATCACCCTCGCCATGATTTCCTTGCTCAGGAAAACCGCGTCTTCCAGGGCGGTGGAGGCGAAGACCTCGTTCACGATGAGAATGCTATCGGGCGTGGCGCGGGCGAGAATATCGTGGATGCGGACCAGGTCGTCCTGTAGTTTGCCGCGCAGGTTGTGGATGTCTTCCTCCCGCTCGAAATGCGTAAAGACCCGGCCGGACAGGAAGAGCTGCGCCTCCCGCCCCGGCACAGGGACTCCGAGACTTGCCAGGTAGTGCAACTGCCCGAAGGTGCGCGCGAAGGTGGTTTTGCCTCCCTGGTTCGGCCCGGAGACTACGATAATGCGCTCCGGCTCTTTCAGAAAAAAGTCGTTGCAGACCACCGGCTTTTCTGTGAAAAGCAAGGCGTGCGCCAACGCCAGGTCGAAGCCGTCGCGGTCATAGACCTCGCGGCTCGCTCCGACCTGCGGGTAACAAAACGGCAACCCTTTGGGTTTGACGTCGGCCATGAGTTCCAGCCAGGCGATGTAGAACTGGACTTCGCGGTCGAAGGCGCGGATCGTCTCGTCCACGAACGGACTATGATTGGCGCAGAACTGGTCGAGCGCGGCAAATTGTTTGGGATACAGCCGGGCGACAAAATCGAGGATGATCGCTTCGATGTGATTCATGCCAGTCCCTTTGTAGAGATCGGCGCGATAATCTTTCACTGCCCCCTGCTTGAACTTCTCGAAGGTTTTCTCCACTTCCATGCTGTAATCCGTCTCCCCCTCATATTTCCGCACCTTGAACCTGCCGCTCTGGATGATTACGCAATATTTCACACTCGACAGCCTGCTCTTTACTTTTTGCGCCTCCGCCGACAGCGACTGAAACTCGTGCGAATGGACGTAACTCGTCACGTACTCGCGAAACGCCAGGAAACCGCGCGATTTCAGGGTCGCCTGACCTAGGTCGCGCGTCAGCCCGGTCACGGCTTCGCAATAGACCAGCGCCGTTTCCAGGAACCAGCCGTTTTTGTGGTGGGTGAAATCCAATTTTTCCACTAGCCCCAAATAACGGCGCACAGTCGTCATTTTTTCGGCGAAGGCCTCGATGCGCGCCAGCAACGCCGCGTCTTCCAGGTCTTGCATCACTTCGTGGCGGTAGCGGATGGACTCGGTATCACGCAAAGGCGTATAAAAGAACGGCTTCAGGTTGTATTCCCGCCTGCGCGCCGTAACCGCCTCGATCACTTGGTCCAGGTTTAGGTCGGAGAAAGAGGCGGGCTGTTCCGCGGTCTCTTTCTGTGTGTTGTCTTTATCGAAAAGGATACTCTGAAAGGTCATGACAAGATGTCCTTTATTTTCGCTCGAATTTCAGTTCGATAAAGTCAACGAGATAGACATGGCGAAAAAAAGGCCTCTACTGAGCAAATTCAGTAGAAGCCATCAGTCTGAGGACGGTTTTGGCGAGCTTCATCGCCGAAATAAAAATCTGCGATATTTTACCACATCACAACACAGAAGCGATACATTGTATGGGTTCAATACAAATGAGACAATTGTTCCTTCGACAACCATTCCAAGCTGAATCCGAAGATTTACCAAAACTGCATTATACTTACCCGCTAGCAAAACAACGGACACCGTCCGATTCTCAATTCTGGAGGAATCTATGGATACCACAATCGAACTCATTACCGGGCAGGAAATCCTCGACTCGCGCGGCAACCCGACCGTGGAAGTGGAAGTCGTCCTGGCCGATGGCTCATGGGGCCGCGCCGCGGTTCCCTCCGGCGCGTCGACCGGCGTCCACGAGGCACTCGAACTGCGCGACGGCGACAAGAAGCGCTACAATGGCAAAGGCGTGCGCAAAGCCGTGGCCGCAATTAACGAAGTCATCGCGGATGCGCTCTTCGGCTGGGATGCCACTGACCAGAAAGCCATTGACGCGGAAATGCTCGCCCTGGATGGCACGCCGAACAAATCCAAGTTCGGCGCCAATGCCATCCTCGGAGTCTCGCTGGCGGTCGCCAAGGCGGCGGCCAATTCGCTCGGTTTGCCGCTCTACCGCTACATTGGCGGCGTGTATGCCCACGTGCTGCCTGTCCCGCAAATGAACATCCTCAACGGCGGCGTGCACACGGGATGGCAGTCCACCGACGCGCAGGAGTTCCTGCTCATGCCGCTTGGCGCGCCGACCTTCGCCGAAGGCCTGCGCTGGGGCGCCGAAATCTATCACGCGCTCAAATCGGTGCTGAAGGGAAAAGGCTACACCACGCTGGTCGGCGACGAGGGCGGATACGCTCCCGCACTCAAGGCCAACAACGAAGCCGTGGAAGTCATCCTCGAAGCCATCGCCAAAGCCGGGTTCAAGGCCGGGCACGGCAAGGACGTGGCCATCGCCCTCGACCCCGCCGCCTCCGAACTTTACGACGAAGAGACCAAAACCTACAACCTGCGCAAGGAAGGCAAGAAACTGACCGGTGCGCAGTTGGTGGAATTCTGGGCCAAATGGGTCAAGGATTATCCCATCGTTTCCATCGAGGACGGCCTGGCGCAGGACGACTGGGACTCGTGGAAACTGATGACGGAGAAACTGGGCGACAAAATCCAGATCGTGGGCGACGACCTGCTCGTCACCAACCCGACCCGGGTCCGGCACGCCATTAAAGAGGCCGCCGCGAACGCCTTGCTGGTGAAACTCAACCAGATCGGCACGTTGACCGAGACCATCGAGGCGGTCGAGACCTGTCAACGCGCTGGTTGGCGGGCGGTCACGTCCCACCGCTCCGGCGAGACCGAGGACAGTACCATCGCCGACCTGGCAGTCGCCCTCAACATGGGCCAGATCAAGACCGGCGCCCCCGCCCGCTCCGACCGCGTCGCCAAATATAACCAATTGCTGCGCATCGAAGCCGAACTGGGTGATACCTCCAAATACGCCGGTTGGGACGCCATCAAATAATTGTCACAAAGGCCTCACAGACTTTAAAAACCTGTGAGGTCTTTGCCTTCGAGTGCATAAAAACTTTAAGATTTAAAATTTGTTAAACCACTTGACAAGATTATAAATTTTGTTATATAATATAACAAAGTTTTTCATAGCGAGCCGATTATCCTCTAGAAGGCGCTTGTGAACGGTCTTTATCGGTCTAATTCCCCCAAGAATGTAAAGAGTAATAACAAACATACCGCATTGGATATGATTCGCTTCACACCCGGCGGTATTTCGCGCGTCGAGGTTGCCAGGCAAATCGGATTGACCCGCGCCGCGGTCACAACAATCGTCAAAGACCTTCTCGATACCGGGGTTATCCGCGAAGCCGAAAGCATCCAAATCCACAGCGGGCGTCCGCCCATCGTTCTGGAGATCAACCCTACATTGGGATACGTGATCGGTATTGACTTCGGCGCAACCCATCTCAATCTGCTCCTCGCCGACCTGTCAGCGCGCATCCTCCAAGAGCTGGAGATCGAATTCAACATCCAAACCGGCCCAGATGCCGGCATCGCGGAAGCCGACCGTCGGGTCCGCGAACTACTTGACCGAGCCGGACTAGCGCTAGAAGATATCCTGGCCATCGGTATGGGCGTCCCGGGCCCGATCGTCTCCGAAGCGGGCATGGTTTTGGCCCCTCCGATCATGCCCGGTTGGGACCGATTTCCGATCCGCGATACGCTAGAAAAGCTTTGGGGCGTGCCAGTTTCGCTGAACAACGACGCCGAGTTGGGCGCTTTAGGTGAATGGGCTGCCGGGGCCGGGCGCGGCGAGGCCAATCTGGCCTACATCAAGGTCGGAACGGGGATTGGCGCTGGTCTGCTGCTCGATGGGCATATCTACCGCGGCGTGACCGGCTCGGCCGGCGAGATTGGTCACCTGACTATAGATGAAAACGGCCCTATTTGCACCTGCGGTAATCACGGCTGCCTGGAAGCCATCGCCGGCGGCCGCGCCATCGCGCTCCAGGCGCAGGAGGTGGTCCGCAAGGGAAAGCGCACACAGATGGCTGACGTAAAGCCAGTCGAGAGTCTCAGCGCACGCGAGGTGGCGGCCGCTGCCAGCCGCGGGGATCTACCAGCGCAGCAAATCCTGGCGAAGGCCGGCACCCACATCGGGATTGCCATTGCGGGTTTGATTAATTTATTCAATCCGAGTATGATTGTGGTTGGCGGTGGTGTGGCCCGCACCGGCGACTTGCTTCTAGAGCCGATGCGCCAAGCGGTACAAACACGCAGCATGCCTGCATCCGCTCGCGTCGTACGCATCACTACAGCGATGTTAGGGAAGCGCTCCTCAGGCATGGGCGCAGTCATCCAAGCATTAACCATCGCATTGCACCAAGTTGCTGACCGAAAGGAGGTGAGGTCTACCAAAGCGGCTCGTTCGAAGAGTCTGGTCATGCAGTAGATAACCCCATTCCCCAAAGCTTTGAGGCACTGCGTAGAGCGCAAGTGCTTCCCTTTTTTCAACCAACATTCAAGGAGAAAGAGAAAATGAAGAAACTTATGTTCGTGCTCAGCCTCGTGCTGATCGCCAGCTTCATGCTTACCGCCTGCGGGCCCAAGGCCACCCCGACGCCTGCTCCCGCTACCGAGGCTCCCACTGCCGCTCCAACCGAAGCGCCGACCGAAGTCGTAACCGAGGCCCCTCCGACGCCTGT
>CAYZIQ010000101.1:0-6810 GCA_964478375.1 uncultured Chloroflexus sp.
TGCAGGAGACCTTCGGTCAAGATTTGGGCGGGGTCGGAGACCGCCGCCCAACGAGGCAACGAATTCCACCGGCGTCAACACCTTTACGCTGTATTCGGTCAGGAATGTAAAATGCTTGACGTTGCCGGTCACCAGCGCCTCTACTTTGGCGGCTACGGCCACTTCGGCAAAGGGGAGGTCTTTCGGGTCTAGAATCTTCTCCACCGAGATGGTCAGCGGATGCGCTTCCACCCAGAGGCCGTCCAAGATGAATTTCGAGATAACGTCATCTCGGCGCGTACGCGGTATCCAAAGATGGGGACGAAGCGTTACATCTGCATATTCCCGTAAAATCCGTTCATCCATTGCAAGGTCAACGATCTGTCCGGGGATACTTGCCTCGCGTAAAAGCCCAGATACCAGCACGTTGGTATCAAGGACGATCAGCGTCATGGTTTTCCTGCCCGGACAGCCTGGACTTCAGCCTCGATCTCTTTATCTGTGAGTTTGTCTGCGCCATACTTGCGCGCGTTCTCCCGAATGGCCTTTACCGCCGCTTGGGCACGCAGGGAAACGGCCTGGTATAAAGTTTCTTTTTCACCTTCGCTCAAGCCAAATTCAGCCACAGCCGCATCACCGCCCTTTTGCATTCCCCGTTCCATGACTTTGGCCAGCGAAATGCCCCTTTTTTCCAATTTGGTCTCCAGAGTGGTCAGCATTTCATCGGCTGCTTTATCCAACGGCTTGATGACAATGCCGCTGTCGGTGGCGACGAATGTCACCATATCGCCTTTCTTCAGGTTGAATTTTCTGCGAATATCGGTCGGGATGGTCACTTGGCCTTTTTCCTGGATACGCACAGCAGTATACATCTCTACCTCCGAAGTCATACGGTCATACCGCCATTATATCACACCCCGATCACTCCCCGCTCCGCCAGTTCCTTGATTTCTGCTTCGCTCAATCCAACATTTGCCAGAACCGATTTTGTATGCTCTCCCAGCCTCGGCGCAGGTGCGGACTCGCGCCGCGCGAACACAAACGGCGAATTCATGCCAACCGGCTGTCCATTTTCTTCGCGCACGTAACCGCGCGCCCGGATTTGTGGGTGGGCCAGCATCTCCTCGAACGAATTGACCGCCTCCACACAGGCTTCGCGATCTGCGAATAATTCCAACCATTCGGCGCGGCTCTTCTGGCGGAAGATCGTCGCCAGTTCGCCGCGGATCGTCCTATCGAACTGGCGCGAGCGCAGATCAGGCCTCGCCACGCGTTGGCAGAAATCAGCCCAGAAGGTCGGCTCGATGGCGGCCAGGGAGAGATATTTCCCATCTGCCGTCTCGTAAACGTTGAAGCACGGCAGCCCGCCCAGCAAGGGATGGCTGGCAGCCGAGATGCCCAGACCGCTGAAAAATGCGCCAGAGGCCAGCGGCGTCATCCAGGAGAGCACGCCATCCAGCAGAGCCATGTCGAGATACATGCCGGCGCCGCTCTTGGCGCGTCCCACCAGCGCGCCGAGGATGGCGATCGCGGCCAACATGCCGCCGGATAGATCGGCGGCGGGCAGGCTGTAAGGAAGCGGCGCCTCATCCGCGCGGGCATTGAGCGCCAGCGCCCCTCCGATGGCAAGATAGTTCAAATCGTGTCCGGCGCGGTCGCGGTAAGGGCCTTCCTGGCCGTAACCGGAGAGTGAGCAATAGACGATATTCGGTTTGACCGCGCGCACCGCCTCGTAATCTATGCCCCATTTCTTGACCGATCCGGGCTTGAATCCCTCCAAGATTACGTCTGCTGTGGCAGCCAATTTCAAGAAGATGTCGCGACCGCGCGGATTGCGGTAGTTGAGCGCTACGCTCTTCTTGCCGCGGTTGACCGCCTCGAACATCCCGCCCAGTCCCATTTCTGGCGGGGCAATGCGGGCGTAATCACCCAGGCGCGGCGTTTCGATCTTGATCACCTCCGCGCCCAAGTCAGCCAGCAGTTGGGTGAGATACGGCCCGGGCAGCAGGCGCGAAAGGTCGAGAATGCGGATTCCATCCAGTGGCAACATGTGTCTCTCCTCGATACGATTTCCCCTATTCTACCAATTCCAGGCGCGATGCCGTAGTGATGACTTTAGTCGTTGAAGCAAGGAGCGACTAAAGTCGCCACTACATTCTCATTTTGTGAAGTACTGACAATCTACAATCCGCAATCAAAAATCTAAAATCTGAAATATAATCCTCCCATGCGCTGGATATACATCTCTCCTCACCTGGACGACGCCATCCTCTCCTGCGGCGGCTTGATCTGGGAACAGACGCATGCCGGGACTCAGGTCGAGGTCTGGACGGTCTGCGCCAGAGACCCACCCGATGGGCCGCTTTCACCCTTCGCTGAAGTGCTGCACGCCGAATGGGGCACAGGCATTGAGACGACCTCCCTTCGCCGCCAGGAAGATATCACTGCCTGTCGCGTCGTCGGCGCCAGGTACCGGCACCTTTCTATACCTGATTGCATCTACCGCTCCGCCCAGGATGGCACGTGGTTATATAACCCGAGCACGCTCATGGGCGAAATTCACCCGGCTGATCGGCCACTGGTTGAGACGGTGCGAACCTTCCTGGCCGCCAGCCTCAAGCCAGAGGATTGTCTAGTCTGCCCGTTGACCGTCGGCGGGCATGTGGATCATCGCCTGACGCGCGCCGCGGTCGAGCGGCTTACTCTGAACAAAGTCGAAGGGGTGGGGTGCCCGATGACCTATTACGCCGACATTCCTTATACGCTGAACCAGCCGTCAGCTTTGGAGACGCTCACGAGCGGGATGCAGGCCGAGGTCCAGCCCGTTTCGGAGGTTGGCTTGCGCGCTTGGCAGGAGAGCATCGCCGCGTACTCGTCACAGATCGGCATGTTGTTCGAAAATCCAGAAAAGATGCGGGAAATGATTCGAACTTACTGGCAAAGCAATGCTGGCATCCAGCTTTGGAGATCGGCTTAAAATCCCCATCTGTGTCTTGATTTTGGACTTGAAACATGTTATAGTTATCAACGGGTAGGGATACCTACACACCAGACGCATCTCTGAAATAGAGATGCATCATATTTTTACCCAGGAAAGAAACATGCCCACCAACTTTCTGACCCGTGAAGGTTATCAGAAACTTCAGGACGAACTCGAATACCTGCGCTCAACCAAACGCCAGGAAGTTGCTAACCGCCTGCACGAGGCGATGGAAGGCGGCGAGCTGATTGAAAACGCTGAATACGAGGCCGCCAAGAACGAACAGGCTTTCGTGGAAGGCCGCATTCAAGAGCTTGAGGTCATCTTGGCTTCGGCGCGCGTGATCGAGGATGCGGGGAAAGAGAAAGCCGACGTGATCCAGGTCGGTTCGACCGTGACCATTCAAGAGGATGGTTCCAAACCGGAGAAGTACACCATCGTCGGTGCAGCAGAAGCCAATCCGCGCGAGGGACGTATTTCCAACGAATCGCCCATTGGCAAAGCCATCTTGAATCACCGCGCCGGCGACGAAGTCCAGGTAGAAGCTCCCGGCGGGATATATAAAGTTCGCATCGTTAAGGTCGGATGAGCCTGGGGCCGCCGCACCTGATGCCCCGCGCTTTCTTCTGGGAAGCGCGGGGCTTTTTGTACCCCCCTCCCGGCCTCCGAACACCCTCCCCCAAATTCGACGAAGTTCGGCCGAATTTGGGGGAGGGCCGAGGTGGGGGCGGGGTAGAGAGGTGTAAAATATACTTCGAAAGGTTTTGTCATGCCCGAGTACACTTCCCTCGAAAAAATCCGGCTCGAAAAAATTGAAGAGCTGCAAAAGGAGGGCATCGAGCCTTACCCTACGCGCGCCGTACGGACTCACACCAGCGCCCAGGCCATCGCTGACTTCGAAAAGGCCGAGAAGGAGGCAGCGCCAGCCGAAGTGAAAGCCACACTGACGGGCCGTCTGCGCGCTGTCCGACCGATGGGCAAGATCACCTTTGCCCACATCGAGGACGGCGAGGGGCGCATCCAGCTTTTCTTTCGCGCCAACGACCTCGGCGAGGAGAAACTCGAACTATTCAACCGTTCTTTCGACCTGGGCGATTTCATCCAGGCTTCCGGCTTTATGTTTCGCACCCGCAGCGGTGAGGTGACGCTACACGTCCAGGACTTCAGGATGCTGGCCAAGGCTATCTCGCCCCTCCCTGCTGCCAAAGACGAAACCACCCCGGACGGGGAGGTCGTCCGCCACGCTGCCCTGGAGGACCCAGAACTGCGCGCCCGCCAGCGTTACGCAGATCTGGCAGTCAATCCCGAGGCGCGACAGGTGTTCCGGGCGCGGGCGGCCATTATCCGCGCTCTGCGCGAATTCCTGGATGGGCACGGCTTCCTGGAGGTCGAGACCCCGATCCTGCAGCCTCTTTACGGCGGCGCGGCAGCCAGGCCGTTCGTCACCCATCACAACCAGCTCAAACAGGACCTATATCTGCGCATCTCGTTTGAGCTGTATCTCAAACGCCTGCTGGTCGGCAATTTGGAAAAGGTCTACGAGATTGGACGTGACTTCCGCAACGAGGGTATCTCGTATAAGCACAATCCTGAGTTCACCCAGCTCGAATTCTACTGGGCTTACGCCGATTACCTCCAGGTTATGGAACTGACCGAGCAGATGGTTACTTATGTGGTCAAGAAAGTGCTCGGCAGGCTCAAGGTGACATACCAGGGCCATGAGCTGGATTTCACCCCGCCCTGGCGGCGTCTAGAAATGCGCAAAGGCCTAGAGGAAATCTCCGGCATTGACATCGCCGCGCACTCGACGGCCGAGTCCTTGTTCGGAGCATTGAAGAAGGCTGGGAAAATGCCCGATCCACGGGCCACGCGCGGCAAGTTGATTGACTTCATGCTCAGCGAGTTCCTGGAACCGACGCTTGTCCAGCCGACCTTCCTCTACGATTACCCGCGCGACATTTCGCCGCTGGCCAAGTCCAAGCCCGGCGATCCGCTGACAGTGGAACGCTTCGAGGCCTACGTGGCCGGATTCGAGCTCTGCAACGCCTTCACGGAGCTGAACGACCCGCTCGACCAGGAAGCCCGTTTCCTGGAGATGGGCCGTGCATACGCGGAGGACGACGAGGAGCGTCACCCCGTGGACGAGGATTACCTGCGCGCCATGCGTTACGGTATGCCACCCAACGGTGGCTTCGGCATGGGTGTGGATCGCCTGACGATGCTGCTCACCGATAAACACAACATCCGCGAGGTGTTACTCTTCCCGCATTTGCGCGAGACAGAAGAAGGATAGCTTCAGCACGATAGAATACTTCCGATGGACGAACCCGCCCTCATCCGTTCTGCTCAGCACGGCGACCTGGAGGCTTTCAATCGGCTCGTGCTTGCCTACCAGGAGGCTCTCTTCGGCACCGCACTGCGCATCCTAAACGACGCCGATCTGGCCTCGGACGCCACGCAAGAGGCTTTCCTTTCCGCCTTCCGTGGACTGAACGGTTATCGCGGCGGCTCCTTTCGTGCCTGGCTGCTGCGCACCGTAACCAACGCCTGTTACGACGAACTGCGCCGCCGTCGCCGTCGTCCCACTTCTCCTCTCGTGCCACTCGACGGTGACGACGAGGAAGTCGAAACACCGCGCTGGCTGGCTGATCCGCATCTCTCCCCCGAAGACCAACTGGAGCAGGCCGAGCTCGAACATGCCATCCAGCACTGCCTGGATGGCCTGCCTGCGGATTTTCGCACGGTGGTCGTGTTGGCCGACATCCAAGGGCTGGATTACGCCGAGGTCGCCGCGGTGCTGCGTAAACCCATCGGCACGATCAAGAGCCGTCTGGCGCGCGCCCGCCTGCGTCTGCGCGAGTGCCTGCAAGCCTTCCGGGAACTTTTGCCGTCCGCCTTCCGTCTGGGAGAGGAGCGTGGTTTATGACGGCGCACTCCTTCCGCGACATCGAACGACTATCGGCCTACCTGGATGGAGAATTATCCCGGGCTGAACGGGCGCGCCTGGAATCCCGCCTGGCGCGGGACGCGGGCCTATCCGCCGCGCTGGACGAGCTGCGCGCCACCCGCGCCTTGCTCCGCCGCACGCCGCGCCGACGCGTTCCGCGCAATTTCACTCTCACTCCAAAGATGGTCGGCCTGCGCCCCCCGCTGCCGCGCGCCATTCCGGTCTTGCGGTGGGCAACTGTCGTCACCACGCTGCTGTTCTTCCTGACCTTCGCCAGCAATTTGATCGGCTCGTTGACCTTTGGGGCCAGCGCCCCCGCGCCGATGGAACTGGCACCCGCATACGGCGGCGTTGGCGGCGGCCCGGCAGAAAACGCGACAGAGGCTGCAAGTAAAGGTCTCGCCATCGAAGTCACACCAACGGGTGAAGCCAATGCCTTGCTCGCGCCCGCGCCGCAGGAAACGACACCCGCTTATGGCGGCGGGGTCGGCGGAGGCCCGGCCGAAAACGCGACGGTGGCCACAAAGAAGAGCCTCGTCATCGAGGCTACACCAACGCCGGAGGCCAATGCCTTGCTTGCGCCTGCGCCGATGCTCGAAGCGACCCCTACGCCTGAAGTCCTCACCATGAAACAGCCCATTCCTCCATCGGCCCCATCAGCACCTGAGGAACGCGCCGCGAAGCCGCCTTTCCGCCTGAGTCCGCTGCAAATCGCGCTGCTGGCACTGGCTGTGGTTCTTGGAGGAACGGCCATCATCCTCCGCTGGCGGGCCAATCGGGCGTTTGCAAAAAGCGTGAAACGTGATGAGTGATGCGTGATACGTAGACAATCACGCATTACGTTTTTCTCCCATGTCCCTCGCACCCGAAATCAACTACTGCCCCCGCTGTGGGAGCGCGGTCA
>CAYZIQ010000101.1:6910-11663 GCA_964478375.1 uncultured Chloroflexus sp.
CCCATGTCCCTCGCACCCGAAATCAACTACTGCCCCCGCTGTGGGAGCGCGGTCACACACGAAGAACGCTTCGGCAAAGTACGTCCGGTCTGCCCGGGATGCGGCTGGGTCTACTTCGCCGACCCCAAAGTCGCTGCGGCCGTACTGATCGAGCAAAATCATCGCGTGTTGCTCATCCGCCGCGCCAACGATCCATTTCGCGGCCTGTGGACCCTTCCGGCCGGTTTCGTGGACGCGGACGAAGACCCGGTGCGCGCCGCCGAGCGCGAGTGCCTGGAAGAGACTGGCCTGCACGTGCACGTCACCGGCGTGATGGACGTACTCGCCGGGCTGGAACACCCGCGCGGCGCGAACATGGTCATCTTCTACCGGGCGGAAATCGTTTCAGGTAAACTGCATCCTACCGATGATGCCGACGCCGCTGAATTTTTCCCGCTCGATAACCTCCCGCCACTCGCTTTCGAAGCTACCCAACGTATCCTGGAAGCCCTAGAACCTTGAATCTTCAACCGATATGAACATCCGTCCCGCCATCGAAAGTGACGCCCCTGCCATCGCCCACCTGTGCGGGCAAATGGGCTACCCGGCTACCCCCGAAGATGTGGCGCGCCGCCTGCGTCACATCCTGCAATTCGAGCACGGCGCGCTGTTCGTTGCCGAAATAGAGGGAGGAGTCGTAGGCTGGATCCAGGTGATAACCTATCCGCTGCCCGAAATGGACTGGCACGCCGAGCTCGGCGGCCTGGTGGTAAATGAAACTCATCGCGGCCGGGGGATTGGAAGTGCGCTGATGGTCCATGCCGAGAAATGGGCGCGGGCGCAAGGCTGCCTGGAAGTCCGTATCCGTTCCAATATCATCCGGACGCGGGCGCATAAATTTTATAAGCAGGCTGGCTACGAAAAGATCAAAACCCAGTACAACTTCCGTAAGCCCCTCTAACGCCATCCTCCATCTGCCAGCCTTCGTGCTACAATAATACGTAAAGGAGGTGCCTATGACTGCTTTGGATATCCGTCCTTCTCCTATTGCCGGCACCTGGTACGAGGGCCGGCCGAAAGCCCTAGCAGCAGAAATTGACCACTACCTCGATCAAGCCGAACTGCCTGAGCTGCCCGGTAAGGTGATCGCTGTCATCGCCCCGCACGCCGGACACCGCTATTCGGGACCCGTGGCCGGCTACGCTTTCGCCGCGGTGCGCAGTCTCAAGCCTGAACTTGTCGCCGTCATCTCGCCCATGCACCACCCCTACTTCGAGCCGCTACTCGTCACCGCCCACGCCGCTTACGCCACCCCCTTGGGCGAGATTCCACTGGATAAGCAGGCCGTGAGTGCACTGGACACGGCCCTGCGCGCCGAGCTTGCTTTCGGCCTCAGCCCTGTGTCGCGTGACCCGGAGCACTCGCTCGAAATCGAGCTGCCCTTCTTGCAGCGCGCCCTGGGGGGCGAATTCAAGCTTTTACCTGTAATGGTGCGCGAACAATCACCCAAAGTCTCCAAAAAGCTCGGCAAAGCTCTAGCGCAGGTGCTAGAAGGGCAGAACGCGCTGCTGGTCGCCAGCACCGACCTCTCGCACTTTTACACTCAAGATGAAGCCAATGCTTACGACGCCGAGATGCTGCGCTGTATCGAGTCGTTTGCTCCCGAGAGCATCTTCGCGGCCGAGCGCAGCGGCAAGGGCTTCGCCTGCGGTCATGCTGCTGTCGCTGCCGTGCTGTGGGCGGCACGCGAGCTGGGCGCGGATACGATTAAGGTGCTGCATCACGCCACCTCCGGCGACGTGACCGGCGATTACAGCCAAGTGGTAGGATATGGTGCGGCGGTGGTTTTGCGAACAAAAGCGTAACTCAGTCAACAGCTCGCATTGCCGCCGGGCTGTTTTCTGCTTGCCAACGGATGTTATTTCGTGCATAATTGAAACGGCGGAAAGCTTCCCATGAGAAACAAACAGCTATCTATTTCCCGACGACAAATAGGCAAGTTTTGCCGCCGCTGGAAGGTGGTGGAATTCAGCCTGTTTGGCTCCATTCTGCGGGATGACTTTCGCCCCGACAGCGATGTGGATGTGCTGGTCAGTTTCCATCCACAGGCTGCCTGAAGCCTGTGGGACATGGTCGAAATGCAAGAGGAATTGGAGAAAATATTTGGCCGCCCCGTTGACCTCGTGGAAAAAGAAGCCTTGCGCAACCCTTACCGTCGTCATTCCATTTTGAACTCACGCGAGGTATTCTATGCTGCCGGGTGAACGCGACGCCGGCTATCTGTGGGATATGCTCGATGCCGCCCGCACCGTCCATGAATTCATAACCGGTCTGCGGCTCGATGAGTTCCTATTTATAATCAACCCATGCCTGCTTACGTTCGCATCGCAGTCAATGTCCCCACCATCGCGGGTGTTTTTGACTATTCCCTGCCTCTAGACCTGGAGGGGAAAATCGGTGCGGGGCATCTGGCCACCGTACCTTTTGGCAAACAAACGGTACAAGGGGTGGTGCTAGAACTCGTCCCTACCCCATCGGTGGCTGAAACCAAATCCATCCTCGACCTGCTCGACCCGCAGCCGGTGCTGACCGCCGCGCAGATCGAGCTTGCCAGGCAACTGGCCGAATCCACGCTCAATTCCCTGGCAGCAATGATCAACCTAATGCTGCCCTCCGGCCTCAGCCAGCAGGCGGACACACAGTACGCAGTAAGCAGTAAGCAGTTATCAGTGAACAGTGCCGGGCAGGTGGTAAAGCGGCTGCTGGAATTACTGCGGGAACACGGTCCCCTGCGCGGCCGCCAAATTGACCGCCACTTCAACCGGGTGGACTGGCGCAAGACGGCGCAGTATCTGGTACGAAGCGGTGTGCTGACTAGCCAGTCCGTCCTGCCGCCGCCGAGTATACGACCCAAGCTCGTCCGCACCGCGCAACTGGCTGTGACGCCCGAAGCTGCCGAAGCCGCCATGCACAGCCTCGGCAAAACTGCCAAGACGCTCCAGCGCCGCCAGGCCGCCTTGCGTTTCCTTATCTCCGCGTTGGAACCGGTCAATGTTTCGTGGGTGTATGCCGAATCAGGCTGCAACCTGTCTGATTTGCAGGAACTGGATGAGCGCGGGTTGATCATTTTGAGAGAGACAGAAATCTGGCGGGATCCTCTACAGAGAATAGAGAGTAGAGAATTAGAGAGCAGGGAGCCTCCAGAACTGACGCCTGACCAACACAAAGCGTGGGAGCAAATCCTTCAAGCGTTCGATTCTTTCAGCCTTCATCCTTCCGCCTTCCTCCTTCACGGAGTCACCGGCTCGGGCAAGACCGAAATCTACCTGCGCGCCGCGGCCGAGGCCATCCGGCGCGGCAAACAGGCCATCGTCCTCGTCCCGGAAATCTCGCTCACCCCGCAGACCGTACGCCGTTTCCTGGCGCGCTTCCCCGGCCAGGTCGGCTTGGTGCACTCGAAACTCTCCGAAGGTGAGCGCTACGATACCTGGCGGCGGGCGCGGCTCGGCCTGCTGAAAGTCGTCATCGGGCCGCGCAGTGCACTCTTCACGCCGCTGTCGGATGTTGGTCTGATCGTCGCGGACGAGTGCCACGACGGTTCGTACTACCAGTCCGAGCCGCCATTTTATCACGCGGTCGAGGCAGCGAAAGTCTACGCCCGCTTGTGCGGCGCGGTATGCATTCTCGGCTCGGCCACGCCCACAATTGTTCAGCGGTATCAGGCTGAGGCCGGGGAAAGCATCCGGCTGGAATTGCCAAAACGGATCATTCCCCAGACCCCCGGTGTCTGCGGCGACACTGGGAGTCTACCTCCGGTACATGTGATTGACATGCGCGCGGAGCTAAAATCCGGCAACCGAGGCATTTTCAGCCGGGCACTGATCGAGGCGCTGGCCGAGGTGCTAGAACGCAAAGAGCAGGCCATCTTATTCCTCAACCGGCGCGGCACGGCGACATATGTCTTTTGCCGCGAGTGCGGTTACGTAGCCAAATGTCCCAATTGCGACACGCCGCTCACTTATCACGTCGAAAGTCGAACGTTGAATGTCAGCGGTCAAACCGACTTTCGACATCCGACGTTCGACCTGCGCTGCCACCGTTGCAACTACCAACGCCAGATGCCGAAGAGATGCCCGGCGTGCAGCAGCGACCAGATAAGACAGTACGGGCTGGGCAGCGAGAAGGTGGAGGCCGAGGTGCAGCGGCTCTTCCCACAGGCCACTACCCTGCGCTGGGATTGGGAGACGACGCGACAGAAGGACGCCCACGAGATCATCCTCAGCCACTTCGTCGCCCACCGCGCCGACGTGCTGATCGGCACGCAGATGCTCGCCAAGGGACTCGACCTGCCGCTGGTAACGCTGGTCGGCGTAGTGCTGGCGGACGTGGGCCTGAGCCTGCCCGATCCCTTTGCCGCGGAGCGCGTCTTCCAGGTGCTGACGCAGGTGGCGGGCCGCGCCGGGCGTTCGGCGCGCGGCGGCGAGGTTATCCTGCAGACTTTCCAGCCGGAGCATTACGCTATCCAGGCCGCTGCCAGGCATGATTACGCCACCTTCTACGCCCGCGAGCTGGAGGAGCGGCGCAGGCTGGGCTACCCACCGTATTCCCGTTTGGTGCGACTGGAATACCGCCATTACGAGGCGGCGAAGGCAGAGGCCGAGGCAAAGCAAATGGCCGCAAAGATCGAGCAGTGGATCGCCGCCCGTCACTCGTCACTCGTCACGCTGATCGGCCCCGCGCCGTGTTTCTTCGCCAGAGTCGCCGGTCTCTACCG
>CAYZIQ010000102.1:0-11647 GCA_964478375.1 uncultured Chloroflexus sp.
GGGTAATTCCAATGCTCTCGACGGCATCCCCACCGCCGAGGCTTCGCCGCGAGCGCTCACATCGTCCCGGTGTCCTTCCGGGAGCCGAGCGGACGGTGGCTTGAGCAACGATTTGCATTTGATCTATGATCCAAACCGAGGATCTCAGCAAGCGATTCGGTGACTTCTGGGCGGTGGATGGCCTGACCCTCACCATCCGGCCGGGACAGGTATTGGCTTTGCTCGGCCAGAACGGCGCCGGCAAGACGACCACCGTCCGCTTGCTGACCGCGGTGCTTGTCCCATCGCGGGGAACGGCGCAAGTGGCCGGATACGATGTGCGCAAGCATCCCGATGAGGTGCGTTCGGTGGTGGGTGTACTGACCGAGCAGCACGGCCTGTACCTGCGCATGACCGGCAAGGAATATCTGGATTTTTTCGGGCAGGTTTACCGCTTGAATGGTTCGTCGCGCCAGGCCAGGATTGCTGAGTTGTTGGAATATTTCAACCTGGAGAGCGCGGCTGGGCAGAAGATAGGTGAGTATTCGAAGGGCATGCGTCAGAAACTAGCCCTGGCGCGCGCCTTGATCCACGCGCCGCCGGTCTTGCTGCTCGACGAACCCACCTCGGCCATGGATCCAGAAAGCGCCCGCCTGGTGCGCGATTCCATCGCCAGCCTGCGCTCCGAAAACCGGACGATCCTCATCTGCACCCACAACCTGACCGAGGCTGAAATGCTGGCTGACCAAATCGCCATTATCTATCGAGGACGCATTTTGACCAGTGGTACGGTCGAGGCGTTGAAAAAAAGCCTGTTGGGACCGGCCGAGTACGAGGTCCGCATTCGCGGCGAATGGCCGTCTGGAAGTTTCCGCCTGCCGAAGGGGGTCACGCTGATCCGGGATGTAGATTCTGTCCGCCGGTTTCGGGTCGAGGATCCTACCCAATCCAATCCGCTTTTGCTTCAGACGCTTGTATCTCAGCGGGTGCAGGTGGTGGCGATGCAGGAAGTGCCCCGCACCCTCGAGCAGGTCTACCTGGCTGCCATGGCCCAAGTGAGGCAGGATGCTTAGGGGTGACTTGGGGATGGTCTGGCTGATCGTCCGCCGCGAGCTGCGCGACCAGTTCCGCGATTGGCGCATCATCTTTCCGATGATCGTGCTGACGATCTTTTTCCCCTTCCTGATGAATTACACCGCTGGACAAGCGGTGAGTTTTGTTTCTCAATACGGCGCGACTCTGATTGGCGAACGCCTGGTGCCTTTTCTGCTGATGGTGGTCGGTTTCTTTCCGATCACCGTCTCGCTGGTCATCGCGCTGGAGGCTTTCGTCGGTGAGAAGGAGCGCGGCACGATCGAGCCGCTCCTTTCCAGCCCGTTGAAGGATTGGCAGCTCTACCTGGGGAAGCTCATCGCCGCGACCAGTGTCCCGCTCCTGACCGCGTACATTGGCATTTGTGTGTACCTGATCGGTTTGCGCGTTCAGCACGTTCCTTTCCAGGACGCGGGCCTGCTGGTGCAAACCGTGACGTTGACCACCGTCCAAGCTGTATTGATGGTCAGCGGCGCAATCGTGATCTCCACGCAAGCCACCTCCGTGCGAGCCGCCAACCTGATGTCCTCGTTTATCGTCATCCCGATGGCGCTGCTCATCCAGGGCGAAAGCGTGCTCATGTTCTGGGGGAACAACCAGATCTTGTGGTCGGCTGTGGTGGGCGTGGCGGTGATGGCGGCTTTGCTGGTGCGCGTCGGTGTATCCCATTTCCAGCGTGAGGCGCTGCTCGGACGTGAGATTGACATTTTAAATCTACGCTGGCTGGGGCGCACTTTTTGGCGGTCGTTTCGCGGCGAGGCGAAATCCCTAGGCGGCTGGTACCGGCGCGAGGTGGTGCAGACGCTGCGCAAACAGGCGATCCCGATTCTGATCACGAGCCTGCTTGGCCTGGCCGGGATTGTCGCTGGCTACTACTGGCTGCTCAACAATTCCTCCCAGCTCAACCTGACAAGCTCATCCGAGGATGTCCAAAAGGCGATGGAGATGGCCCTGGGGGTGCCGGCCAATTTGCAGATCAGTTTTCAATATATCTGGCTGCACAATCTGCGTGCTGTGGCGCTTATCCTGTTGCTGGGCATTTTTTCTTTTGGGGTTTTGGGGACAATTGTGTTTTTGGGTAACGTGGGGTTGATTGGGGCGGTGCTGGCGGTAGTAAAAATTGTAGGCTATTCTCCATCTCTCCTGGCCATCTCTGGTATCCTGCCGCATGGCCTGTTCGAGATCCCAGCCGTGATCCTGGCAAGTGCAGCGGTGCTGTATCTCGGCGCAGCTCTTGTAACCCCTATCCCAGGGCGGACGCTGGGCGAGGTGTTGTTGGAGGCACTGGCAGATTGGGCAAAGGTCAGTCTCGGGCTGGTGCTCCCGCTATTGACCCTCGCGGCAGCCATCGAGGTCTGGGTCACGCCGCGCCTGATCTTGTGGGCGCTCAGATAATCAGGTGATGTGTGAGATGCTGAAATTGATCATCCTTGGCTCGTCGAACGCCATTCCGGATGAGCATCACGAGAACACGCACATGCTGTTGGTGGGGGAAAGGCGTGCGGTTTTGATTGACTGTGCCAGCAACCCGATCGTACGCTTGCAACGGGCAGGCGTGGAATTCGATGCCCTGACGGATTTGATCCTGACCCATTTTCATCCAGACCACGTCTCCGGCGTGCCGCTTTTGCTGATGGATATGTGGTTGATGGGCCGCAGCCATCCGTTGAATATCTATGGATTGCATCACACCCTCGACCGCATCGAAGACCTGATGAGATTCTATGCCTGGTCCGAGTGGCCGAATTTCTTCCCGGTGGTCTTTCATCGTTTACCCGCCAACGAGAAGACGACCGTGCTGGAATGCGAGGAGTTCCGCGTATTCTCGTCGCCGGTACGGCACTTGATCCCAACCATAGGCCTGCGGTTAGAGCTGTTGTGGAACAAAAAGGTGGTCGTATATTCTTGCGATACTGAACCCTGTTCACAACTCGTCCGGCTGGCAGCCGGCGCGGACGTGCTCATTCACGAGGCGGCTGGCGGCGCGCTCGGGCATACCTCCGCGGCCGAGGCTGGGGAAATCGCCCGCCAAGCCGAGGTCGGGGAGTTGTACCTGATCCATTACCCAACGGGAAGATACGCTTCCGACGACCTGGTCGCGGAGGCAAAGCGATACTTTCAAGGGCCAGTCCGGTTGGCTGAAGATTTCATGCAGTTGGATTTTGAGCATAAAGCTATCACCCGCCACCCCGATTCTCATTACCTCCGTCCCTTTTGGGAAGAAGATGATGAACTGAGTCTGTTGAAGTGAGGGTAGAAGAAACCCGTTTTCTGCAAGAAAACGGGTTTCTCAAGTCATTGAGTGAAAAGAAGGAACCCGTGTTCTCGAAGAAAACGGATTCCTCGATTACCAGCCGGTGATGAATGGCTCCCACTCGCCGTTCTCGGTCAGGTGTCGCCCAAAGATGTAGAGCGCGCTCGAAGGCGGTTCAACCGGTCTGTGCAGGAGCGTCATGTGGGCTTCTTTCAGCCGGCGGCCGCCTTTATGGTGATTGCAGGCTGGACAGGCAGCCACCACGTTGGTCCAGATGTGTTCGCCGCCCAAGTGCTTGGGAAGCACGTGGTCAACGGTCAGATCGGAGGCATGGCGTCCGCAGTATTGGCAGACGAAGCTATCCCGCCGGAAGACCTCGCGGCGGGTCAGCTTGACCTGTAAACGGGGACGGTGGATCATGTGCTCCAGGCGGATGACCGAAGGCTGGGGGATCAATTGGGTGACAGTGTGAATGTAGCCGCGCCCATTCAGAACCATTGCGGCTTTTCCACCGAGGATCAGTCCAATGGCCCGCCGGGTGTTGCAAATGTTGATCGGCTCGAAGTTGGCATTCAAAACTAGAACCGGCGCCTGCATACGCGGCCTCCACAATGGGGTGTATTATACTGCTTTTTGCATGATCGTTAAACTTGAAAACGCCCGATAGCAAAACCACCCGGGCGGATGAGTCGCCAGGGTGGAAACGCCTTCGAAGGAAAGTCAAAACCTTAAGACTCGATTTCTATTTGAGGGCAGGATTCCGCTTCAGCGCAGAAAAACAAGAATGCCGCAGAATCCCGCCAGTCAGGTGACACTAATCGGTAGCCCGCTTTTGATTTGCAAGACTCCAATATTTATTACACCGCTACGGCAATATACTCTGCCAATGTGACGTTTTCGGGGATTGCCATCTTATCTTCAATCATACCCTGTATGTGCATTTGTACAGCCTCGTGCATATTTCGCTCGGTTTCTTCCCGCGTTTTGCCAGTAGCAACACAACCTGGTAAGTCGGGACAGTAGGCCGAGTAATTGCCATTTGCTTTTTCGATCACAATAAGAAAGCGATACATGGTTACCTCTCGCTGCCTTTAGGTTTCTTAAGTTGTGCTTGTTTCAAGATACTATTCAGCGTACCTGGGGCTAATTCGTCACTTAGATGACCAGCGATAGTCACGCGCCCAGGTTTGGTCGAGTGCTTATATTGCCTGTGGCTACCTTTTGTGACAATCAAATACCAACCGTCGGCTTCGATGAGTTTGATAGCCTCACGAACTTTCATAGCACGATTTTAGCACAGTAACGTGATGTGGATTTTTGTCCTGTGAAAACTCTTAGGCTCATTCCGAAGCGGGCTAACGGCCTCGAACTGTGCCGCGCGGCGTGTTAGCCCACGACCATTCTATTAAAGAACGCGTCCCTGGCAAGCCGAGGTTCCCCTTGCCGCGGAAGCCGCGTCGGCACAAGTGAGCGGTTAGGTAGTGCCGATGGGGAGATATGCATTGGTGAGGTGCCTGATGGCTTCTAGAGGGAGGCGAGGTGCAATGCGAAGGCCAGCATGCCAAGGAAGCAGAGCGCTGTGGTGACGGTCGACAGAATCCCCAGCGATCTAGAATGGATCCAGCCAGTGAGGGCAATGCCAACCAAGAACGAGACCAAACCGACCGTGAGCAGAAAGCCAAGGGGGACTGAAACTGCGATGAGGGGCCCGACGGGTGGAGGCTGGAGGCCTGGCGCCCCGGCAGCAGTGATGAGGACGAACACATATCCGAAGGTGGCGAGAAGAGAAAACGCGGCAGACACGATGTAGGCGCCGGCAGCGTAGGTAGCGACCTTAGGCTTGCTGGCCGCGGAGATGATCTGGGCAGCGGTAGCGACGGCGAAACCAGCGAGGATGCTGCTGAAGAAGAGCAGTTGGCGGGCGTATTCGAGTTGGTCGGGCTGCATAGACGACTCCTTGAATAAGGCGCAGAGCCAAAGCGACTAGTCGGGGCTTATGGTGTGCGGCACTGCCAACGATTAGGATGAGCGGTGCCCCGTATGAGACGAAGAAGCCCTATGGCTGGCTGCACTCCTTTCAATCATCAGCCTTCGTTCTGTCAGGCGTCCGCTCGATCCGGTGATGAACGAACCGTGTATAGAGTTTCCGAATTGATTATATACCGAAAAATGAGGTGGCTATCATCCTGGGAACCAAGAAGTGGGGCGGAGCAGGGGAACAGTGCAGCTCTGGCAAGCATTCCGGGCGGTGAAAATGCCCGATTTCTGCGTGCAGGCGCAAGACACCCTTCCCGCCGGAACGGGCGCGCTCAATTGCTGGATGGCAAGCCTCCCATACCTCGGACACATCGCGACCGTCAACTTCGACAGCCTGGACACCCAACCCGCGCGCTCTTTCTATCAAATCCTCGCCAGTCACGCTTTCAGATTGAGTGGTTATGGCCCAACCATCGTCCTTGCAGACAAACAATACAGGCAAATTCCAGGCTGAAGCTAGGTTCATCGATTCCATCAACATGGTTCATTGCCCCATCCCCGAAAAAGGCAACAGCGATTGCGCCTCGGCGTCTTCGACGTTGTAGTCGGCATCAATCTTTTGCGCGAAGGACTCGACCTGCCCGTGGTTTCCCTGGTCGCGATTCCAGACGCGGACAAGGGAGGCTTCCTGCGCTCGAGCACGGCTCTCATCCAGACGAATGGGCGGGCCGCGCCTCACGTCAACGAACGCGTCATCATGTACGCCGACCGCGTCGCCGATTCGATGAAGCGCGCTATTGATGAGACGAATCGCCGCCGCGCCAAGCAGTTGAAATACAACTAGGAACACGGCGTCGTTCCGGTCAGCATCCACGATGAAAGGCGAATACAGAACCAAAGCCGCCGAAGGAATGCCGCGCGGCGAGATGAAGCGCATCATTGACGAACTCGAAAAGGAAATGAAAGAGGCCGCGAAGAATCTCGAATTCGAGAAGGCTGCCGCGCTGCACGATGAACTCTACGAATTGAAAGCCATCTTTGCCGACGAGGAGAATCTCAAACCCTGGGAGAGGTTGAAATTGCTGGCGGGAGAGTGACCAGTTTTCAGTGATCGGTGTTCAGTAATCAGCGAACAGTAATCAGTGGAATGAAGACAGCGGAGTGAAAGCGGCTCCGCTGTCTTTGTGTGCGTGAGATCTTTCCATCTTTGACCTAGGGAATTCCACACACTGCCAATTCACCGATGCTCACAAAATGGCTTGTTCCCCCGCCGGTCCCGTAAAGTCGAATCCCATCCCCCTTTAAATTATCGAGCTTGAATATGTAGGTTTCATAGGAGGGGCCAAAGTCTGCTTCCCTGTCTCCCTCTGGATATGGAGGTTCAAGAGTCGCTGTTACATCCACCCATTGTCCTCCTTGCCGGATCTGTATTCGAAGCGAGCCGTTTGCCCACCATCCCCCGTCATCGAAATGCATTCCCTCCAGAAAAACCACTTGCGTAAAAATTATTTCCGCCTCGAACGTATACCCATAATATTCGTTATATCCATTCTCTCCATCGGTTTGGTCTTCGTTATAGGTGTCGTATTGTTGTCTCGAATCCCGGTTTCCTACTGGCGGCCATACGTCATCCCGGATTACTTCTATATCTGGGCTGCCTATTCCCAAAGGCCTCGTTACGGTCGCAATAATATCTCCCTGGTAGGCTACGTTTTGATCGCTCCCGCAGGTTGTCGCGGCCTGGGCGGTCATTGCGGCTCGCGTTGCTTGAACACGAGCATTTTCCTGCGCTTGGCTAAGTTCATTCGGTATCGCTGATTGCGTCGCCTGCGCATCCTGGGCTGACTGTGTGGCTTGCGTTTCCAATTCTCCGGTCTGCCTTTGAAGATCGGAGATTGTGGCTTCCCACGCAGGAGTTGGAATATTGGGCTGCGACGGGGCGCATCCAATGAGCAGACTGGCCGAAAGTATCAGGGCCACAACCTTGGAAACGTTGCTTTTCATTTCATGGCGTCTCCTCTCGCAAATCTGAGTTTTCAGTTGTTGACGCTTCCTGCGGCCTATGTTTACGACTTCGTCCCCGAAAGGGGAAAGCGCTCTGCAAGGGTGGTTGCGGCTGTGTCTCAACAGGATTTCGACAGGTTCAATACAGTTGTAGTATATAGCAATCCCATTCCCAATACAAGTAGCAGAAATCGTTCCCCTATATCAAGCCGCGGGAGAGGCTGAATCTGCTGTATAATAGCCCTAATGAATGCTCTTGTTTACTCCTATTATTCCATTCCATAACCCTCGCTGCGGTCTGCATCCACGCGCCTGCCGCAGCGGGCGCGTTTTTGTTTCGAGGGTAGAGAATAGAGATCAGAGATCAGAGAATAGTGTTTGGTAACATCTTCATTCTCTCCTCACTACTCACTACTTTCTACTCTCGGCTTTCTACTTTCTTGTCGCGGAGTTACTTATGCCAAAAATGTCCATTGACGAACAAGTAGCCCTGCTCATGCAAGGCGCTGAATACGGCGACGAAGATTTGAAGCGGGCGATGACGAGTGAGCTGCGCCAGCGTTTGGTCGAGGCCCAGAAAGAGGGGCGGCCGCTGCGCGTTTACTGCGGCTACGACCCGCGCACCTCCGACCTGCACCTGGGTCACACCATCACCATGCGCAAGCTGCGCCAGTTCCAGGACTTGGGCCACGAGGTGACCTTCCTGGTCGGCACCGGCACGAGCATGGTTGGCGATCCCTCCGATAAAGACAAGCTGCGCGCCGTTCTGACCAAGGAAGAGACCGAGCACAACGCCCGCACCTACGCTGAGCAGGCTTACCGCATCCTCGACCGCGAGAGGACCAAGGTCCGCTTCAACCACGAGTGGCTGCTTGACCTGAAGCTGGCCGACCTTATCAAGCTGGCTTCGGCTTTCACCATCCAGCAGTTCGTCCAGCGCGAGAATTTCAAGCTGCGCTGGGAAAAAGGCGAGCCGGTCTACCTGCATGAGACTTTCTACGCGCTCATGCAGGGCTATGACGCCATCGCCATGAACACGGACGTGCAGGTGGGCGGCAGCGACCAGCTTTTCAACATCATCACCGCCGGGCGCAAGTTGCAGGAACTGTACGGCCAGCGCCCGCAGATTGGCATCATCATGGGCATCCTGCCCGGCACGGACGGCGTGGTGCGCATGTCCAAGTCGCTGGGCAACCATATCCCCATCCTGGCCGCGCCGGATGACATGTACGGCAAGGTGATGAGCCTGCCGGACAGTGCTATGCCGATCTACTTCAAACTGGTCACGCGTTACACGCCGGCGCAGGTCGAGGCGGTTGAAGACGCGCTGACCCGCGTCGTCCGCCATCCGCGCGACGTGAAGATGGAACTGGCGCGCGAGATCGTCAGCATCTTCCACTCGGAGCAGGCCGCGCTCGAGGCCGAGGTGCAGTTCAAGCGCGTCTTCCAGGAACGCGAGGCACCGCAGGACATGCCTGATTACATCCTGCAAAGCGGCCAAACGCTGCTGGAGGTGCTGGTGTCTGCGAAGCTGGTGGCAAGCAAGAGTGAAGGGCGGCGGCTGGTCGAGCAGAAGGGCGTGCGCCTGGATGGGGAGGTTTTGCCCGATGCGCAGGCGGTTTTCCCGCATGGTGGGGTGTTGCAAGTGGGAAAGAGGAAGTTCGTGAGGGTGAAATAGGGGCTCTCGAAGCGACAGAGAAGTGACCGTCACCTTGCACTATAATTTTCGATTGTATAATTGACTCATGAAGACCCAACGTATTTACATTGATACATCAGTAATCGGAGGTTGTTTTGACCCAGAGTTCGCCGAATGGTCCAATGGCCTCTTGCAAGATTTTCGGAATGGCACATTCCGACCTTTACTCTCGGAGGTTACCGCTGCTGAAGTCGGGGATGCCCCTGAGGATGTGCAGGCTATTTACGCTGAATTGATATCGCTGAATGCGGAAGTATTGACTGTTGAAGAAAGCGCGTTGAAACTGGCAGACGAATACCAAAAGCACGGTATCCTGACTCCAAATTTCTTTGATGATGGCCTGCATATTGCCCTTGCCACCATTGCCGAAGCCGATTTATTGGTAAGTTGGAACTTCAGGCACATCGTTCACTTTGATAGAATCCGCTTGTTTAACGCGGTGAACATCGAATCTGGGTATAAGCCTTTACAAATATTCAGCCCTCGCGAGGTAACTACTTATGGACAAGAAGAATATTGACACAATCGAAATGATCCGCACGATCCGTGATAGAAATGCCCGGCGTTTGGCATGCAAATCTTATGCCGAGCGGATTGCTTTCTACCGTGAGCGAGCAAAGAAGATGGAGAAAAAGATCCCGATTTTGCTCTCGAATCTTGCCATTGCCGAGCGCAGGGGCGACTACAGTACTTGAGACAAGATAACCTAAAGCCAAGCCCCCTGGCGCTTTCAAAAACTCCGGAGTTTTTGCTATTTACGGCTGCAACGCCTCTTTCATCAACGTCTGCCCGATGGATTGTGCCAGCAGGGAATTATCCTCTTCCAATGCCACCACAATTGCCAACGGCGTCCCCTGCCAGCCAGGCAGCGTACCGGCCAGGCACCAGGTGATGGTCTTGTGCTCTTGCATTTCGAAGCCTCTTCCGCTCGCCTGCCAGAAGGGCTGACCCTTAACCATCAGCGATTCGGCAGCCGAAGCAGCAGAGATGGCGGATAGAGCCTGCGCTGGCTCACTCAGCGATGGCAAGATAACCCAACCTTGTGTTGGAGTGTTTACAGCCATCGCCAGGCGCGGGGCAGGGAGGATGCCCTGGTTGCTGATCGCCGCGGCTGCCAGCGCCAGTTGTAACGGACTGATGCGCAGAACATCAACTGAGGTCACAGCCGTGGCGACTGGCAGGCGCACCTGCGGCGTAGTATAAAATCCAAACGCGTCGTACAACCGGATAAGATCACTCTGAGGCGCGTTCTCGCCCAAACCGGCCGCGGAAAGGAGCGGCGCGGCGGCTGTCCCCAGCGGATAAAGCCCCTGCGCAGCGCGATCCAAAAGCGGGGTGCGCGGGTCTTGCGCCAGGCTGGCACCTTCTTCATCCAGCTTGTTCGGGTCGTAGGTTGGGTGCGAGGCCATGGCCAGAATCTCGCCGCTTTGCGCGTTGAGCAGCACCAGTGCTCCAACATGATCACTGAGCAGGGCATCAGCTTTGCGTTGCAATTCCAGGTCAATGGTCAAGCGCACATCCAGGCCGGGAGGCGGCTGACCATAGAGCAGATGATCCCACCAGATGCGGCTGGCCGGATTGCCCTGCAAGCCGCGCAGGTAAGAATCGAGGCTGGCTTCCAGCCCGGCCTGCCCATATATGGGATGGGTGTAGCCGGTGATGGAGGCTAGGTCAGGGTATTGGTAGACGCGAGTGTAGCTGCCCGCCTGGCCCTGCGTGAGGTTAATCGGCGCGGAGTTTCGGTCGAGCAGGCTCCCGCGCTGCACGTAGCGATCCGAGATGGCGCGGCGGGCATTGTCGGTGCGCGCCAGCAGATCGGGCCCGCGCCAGACCGCCCACCAGCCGTTCACCAGGGCGGCGGCAAACAAGCCGAGGCCGAGCAGAGCGGTCACGACCAGGTACGGCGAGGACGAATAGCCGGGCAGGGGCGCGGGTTCCTCTTCGGGCTGGCTGGAGATGAGCAGGAGAAGGAGAAGAGAGAGATAAGAGGTGAGGAGGGATGAGCCGCCATAAGAAACGAAAGGCAGTGTGACGCCGGTGAGGGGCAGCAGACGCAGATTGCCACCGATGATGAGCACGCTTTGTGCACCGATATAAGCCGTCAGCCCAGCGGCCAGGAGACGGCGAAAACTATCGGGGGCGCGCAGGGCGACGATCATGCCTCGGACGAGGAAAAAGCCCAAGAGTGCAAACAGGCCAATCGTCCCGACCAGTCCCGCTTCTTCTGACATTGCAGAAAAAATGAAATCTGAGACAGAGATCGGAACCAGGCCTGGGCTGCCCATCCCAGGTCCGCGCCCGCCGATCCCGCCGCTGGCGACAGCCATTAGCGACTGTACGATCTGGTACGAGCGCCCGGCAGGGTCGAGCCAGGGATTCAACCAGGCATCCACACGCAGGCGGACAACATCGAAGAGGAAATAACCGGCCAGCCCCGCCAATCCCAGGCCGACCAGGCTGATGAGCAGGACGCGCTTCCGACCGGCGGCGGTGTAGAGTACGAGGGTGTAGAGTACGATGAAAATGGATGTGGTGCCGAGGTCGCGCTGGACGAGCAGCAAGAGCAGCGCCAGGCCGGTCAGTACAAGGGTGGGAATGAGGAGGGGTAAGAGGAGACGTGACGAGAGGGCGCGACGAGGGGG
>CAYZIQ010000103.1:0-11555 GCA_964478375.1 uncultured Chloroflexus sp.
ACAACTTTACCCGATAAGCCCTATTCCATCAGACAAATTTTGGCGAAGGTATTGTATATCAAAACATATAAACACAAGATTCTAAGATCTATTCTTCTGTAAAGCAACTTCCATGAAACAACTACAACCCGACTGATCTTTGCCCACCGATTAACCTCAGTGTGTGCGACACGAAGTCGCAATAAATAATTATCATGACCGTGAAATCGGTATATGACCTGATGTTCCGCCATCAGTACCCTGTAAGTAAAACTCGCCCACTCGAAATCGTGTTTTTTCGAAAGTCTGGTTCGGCGTCTCCTCGAACCAGATGCTTCTAAATTCACTCCCTGTGCTATACTTAATTCATGAGCGAACTTCTGGTACGCATCAAAAGAGCTGTACTCGCAGGTCATTATGCCTTCAGCGAAAAGGCCAGCCTTGAACTGGAAGCAGATGGACTAACCGAACTGGATGTCGTTGAATCCATCGTAAACGCTGTAGCTATCTATAAAACCATTCGCTCAACCAGCCCCTATCGAGAACACACCAAGGAGTATTTACATATTATCCAAAGCACAAACCTGGAAGGCTTGATGATATACAGCAAAGGGAAATTGGTTCAAGAATCCGGTATTGAGACTTACTATTTCTTGATCTCTTCGAAAAAAGCAGTATGACTATGGACGGAAAACTACAAATCAAGGCTTGTCCTACCTGCGGAAGTGACTCGATTCGCCGCGTGGTGCGTGATATTGTTCGTACTTTCAAGGCGCAAACCTACGTAGTTCCAATGTTGGATTTTTACGACTGCCCAAACTGCGGCGAGAAGGTCTATGACCATGATGCAATGTTGAAAATCGAAGCTCACTCCCCTGCATATCGTAAACTTGAAGCTCTTATCGATGCTTGAACAAGAATAAGTTCAAATAACGAACAAGAGCCGCCGACTGACAACCCTCAGCGTGTGCGACAAGGAGTCGCAGAAGTAATTGTCATGAACGGGAAACCGGTCCATGACCTGATGTTCCGCCATCGGTACCCTGTAAGTAAAATTCAATCACTCCAAATCGCATTAATTGACAGTCTCGTTAGTTTTACAGCGCAAGGTTGCTTACTGGATTAGTCAACCGTCAATGAATAAGGCCACGAACACCTGCACTCCCCGGCACCTGCGTCCGGGGCAGGTGTGCGCCAGTTGCAATTGTTCTCGAATGGATGGCGTAAATTCGGCTATTCGTGGGAAATTCGTGGACGGTTTCATCATTGTGTAGCATCGCAACCGACTTTGCGTTGTAATATTAGTATTACAGCGCAATGTTGTGCACGCGCATGAATGATGGTAAACGGATGCCTTCGGCAAAACGGATAAACGGATAGAGTCGAGCCGAATTGTGTGCTATTGCATCCGCTTATCCGTTTTACTATCCGTTGACCAGCGCGCAGGCGGATGGTTGCCTGACTTTGCGCTGTAATGTTAGGCAAACCCTCGAAAACCAGAAAAGTTCACCCTCTGTAAGATCTCAAATGAACGACAACGAACATGTCTGTAAGGAATATGTGTCCCAAACCTTCAACCGGTGTGCCCCGACCTACGATCGGGTTGGCCCCAGGTTTTTCTCCTACTTCGGCAATCGTCTTGTTGAACTGGCGGGAATAACCTGCGGCGCGTCAGTTCTCGACATTGGTTGTGGAAGGGGCGCAATTCTCCTCCCAGCCGCTGAAATGGTCGGCGCATCTGGTAAGGTCATCGGCATTGATATGGCGGAAACCATGCTGCAACTGACCGCCAAAGACATCGAGGCGCGGGGGATCGGGAACGCGCAAGTAATCCACATGGACGCCGAAGCGCTTCGTTTTCCTGAAGCCTCCTTCGATTTTGTCATCTACGGTTTCGCGCTGTACGAACTATATGACCTCGATACGGCCCTATCGGAGGCGATCCGTGTCCTCAAATCCGGCGGAGTGTTGGCGTCATCCCTCTGGGGCAGGAATGTGGATACGCGTTGGGATGGTTTCCGTAATGTCGTTAAATCCTATCGCGGCCAGTTCAAACCGGTGCCGGAAGGAGGGAATGTCCCGCGCCTGCGGGAACCGGCAGAGATCGAGGCCGTTTTGTCGAAAGCAGGGTTCACCAACATTCAGACAGTGGTGGAGGAGAAAGAATTCTACTTCAAAGATGTCGACGAGTGGTGGGCCTTCGAGTGGTCGCACGGAAACCGTTTTCTTTGGGAGAGAATGGAGGCACCTGTTTTGGAGCAATGCAGAGGTGAGCTCTTCGAGGTTGTCGGTAAGATGAAACAAGAGAGGGGCATCCCCATCGTGTTTCAGATACTTCTGACGAGGGCAGAAAAACCTCAAGGCGAGGGCGATCTGCGCCTAACAAACGGGTGAAGCAGACAGGGCTAATACGGCGCGATTCAGGCGTTCTGAGGCAGCCTAGGCGTCTTTGGTGGCTGCAGGTCTTGCCAGAGCCGCCCTGCAGCCTGGCCGGAAAGTTGGGCAGGCTTTTGGAGATATCCTTGATGGCTAATTCAGTACATCATTGCAAACCTGGAGATGTCATCGTGATGCGAGGGGTGTGGCATCATAAAATCCATTGGGCCTGCCCGGGTATCATCGTTCAGGATTCCCCCGAACTGATCGCAATTTACTGGCAGGCCGGCACGCCGAATATGATCCCCGATAAACGCTCCACGCCACGAGACCTTCTTCTGAATAATATTCACCTGGTTCCTCACAAATGGACTGATACCGATGTGCTTCTCCTGGCCAAACCTGGTTCAGCACACGATGTGGAATTAATGTGGGAGGCTGGTCACGAGGTATTGCGCTGCTGGTATGTGAACCTTCAAGAGCCTCTTCGCCGTACGAAAATTGGATTCGATTCAATGGATCGCTTATTGGATATTGTCATCAGTGCAGATAGATCCACATGGCATTGGAAAGACGAGGATGAATTCAACGAAGCGGTTGCCATGGGCGTATTCTCGCCCGAACAAGCCAGGGCAATCCGCGAAGAGGGCGGGCATGTGATCGAGCGATTACTGACAAGACAATCACCCTTTTTTGATGGCTGGGAGAACTGGCATCCACCTTTGAATTGGGCTATACCGTCTCTGCCAGAAGGCTGGGATGAACTATCAGATGTATGACGCCTTGAAATTGATTCCACTCCGTTGGGTCGCCGAGACCATAACTACGGGAAGGAAAGGCAGAAAATGTTGACCGAAGACCATATCCTCCGCCAGATCGCACAGTTTGTTGCGGTCCTTGCGAAAATACTTGGGCTGAGCAAGGCAGGGCAATTCCAGGAAGCCTGCTCACTGATCGACCAGGCGATCGAAGGGTTGCTTGGTTTGAACGCGAATATCGTCAAGGGGATGGACGAAGCTGGATTGGTCACCCTTCTCACCACAGGTCTGGGCCTGGATTGTGGAAAATTGGTTGTGCTCGCGGATCTGTTCAATGTTGAAGGAGATGTGTTTGCGGCGCAGCAACGCCCGAATGAGAGCAAAGACAGCTATCAGCGGGCTCTCAACCTCTATTATGTATTTACTGCTGAGTGTAAAGTTGATGTGGAGACGGACATTCTCGCAAAAATCGAAGCGCTTGAGAAGATGATTTCCAGCAATGAAAAGGAAAAAGGATAAAGTTACAAGCGGAGTACCATCCATGTACATGGCTGATGTAATACAAGGAATTTGGGTATGCAACCTGGCTTACAACGTGCCGGGACCTGCAGCCGCCCATCGCTTGAAATCGTGGGGGGCGGCGATCACGAAGGTGGAGCCTCCCGGCGGCGACCCGCTGGAGGGCTACAGCCCGGCCTGGTATCGACAGCTTTCCGCCGGGCAGGAGATCCTGCGGCTGGATCTGAAATCGCAGCAAGGTCGTCACGTCCTGCAAGCCCTGCTTTCTGGCAGCGATCTGCTTATTACCTCGCTCCGCCCCTCCTCCCTGCAACGCCTCGGACTGGATTGGGATGCGCTCCACGAGGCTTACCCCGGGTTGTGCCAGGTGGCGATCACCGGTTATCCCTTTCCCCACCAGGAACAAGCTGGCCATGACCTGACTTACCAGGCGAAAGCCGGCTTGCTGCAACCGCCCCACATGCCGCAAACCTTGCTGGTCGACCTGGCCGGAGGCGAGAGAGCCGCGGCTGCGGGACTGGCGTTATTGATCCAAAGGGAACGAAGCGGAATTGGTGGCTGCGCAGAAGTGGCCCTGGCAGAGGTGGCCGAAGATTTTTCCATGCCATACCGTTTCGGTTCGACCCTGCCAAACGCGATTTTCGGCGGCGGTTTTCCGGGATACCGTTTGTACCGTGCCAGTCAGGGCTGGATCGCGGTAGCCGCCCTGGAAGAGGCTTTTTGGAAAAAACTGGCAGCCTGTTTACACCTCGGGCTGCCGATTGAAAAGCAGGCATTGGAGAATGCCTTCCTGACCAAAACCGCCGAGGAATGGGAGCAGTGGGCCGAGGTTGAAAACCTGCCGATCGCCTGCGTTAAGGTGGATAACGAATAGGATTGTAACTGTTCCCGCTCAATGTTACCAGCCGCCAATTTGAGGTGCGGAATGTCAGCTGGACAAGACTGGCGCCTGGCTCAGAGAGTCCCCGAAAAAATCTTCCACCTGCGCCTCATACGCCTGCGGATCGCTGGAGAATGACATGGCGTGGTCCGCGTTGGGGGCCAGGTACACGGCGCGCTTCCCCGTTGTTTTGGCGACATATAACGCCTCGCTCATACGGGCAGGCGTGAGCTTGTCCTCCAGCCCATGGATGAACAGGCAGGGGATGGTGAGCTTGGGGACAGCGCTCACCGGGGAGATATCCTTGAAGGCCATGCCGGTCAACACCCGCGACCAGAGACTCGCCAGGGGCAGGAGCGGAAAGGCTGGCAGGTGATAATCCACTTTCAGGCGGTGGGCCAGCAGTTCGGTCAGGTCGGAGAAGCTGCAGTCGCAAACGAGGAACGCCGCGCCCGGTGTCTGCGCCAGGCACTGGATCGCCACTGCCGCCCCATACGATTCCCCCATTACCCCCAGCAGGCCTCGGTCGGTGAGTCTTTTCTTCGCCCAAGCCATCCAGGCTGCAAGGTCATGTTTCTCGTAGTAGCCAAACGTGCTCCAGCGACCGCCGCTTCGACCGTGGTTGCGGTGGTCGTATAGCAGAACGTTGAAGCCGCGCCGGCGAAAGAGATTGACGTACTTTACCGAGCCGAAAAGGGTATAGGTGACGCCATGTGCGATGATGACGGTCCGGTCCGCGCCCGCCAGGGGGAGGTAGACCCCGAACAGGTCATACCCGAAAGGCGAAGGGATACTGACCTCCTCTCTCTCCCAGGAAAGCCATTCCGCCTCGGACATTTTGCCGGTCTCGATCTCGATCCGGTAGGTCTCCTCCACCGAAAAGCATTTGGGGCGCACCACCAGCAGGGCAAAGTACAGGCTGCCCGCCAGGAGCAGGAAAACCAGAGCAGCAAGGAGGAAAAGGATCAGATAGGGGAACATGGCAAACCACCGGGGAGTGGAGCGGCGAACCGCTCCACTCCTGATCGGGTTCAGTCCACCAGTTTATACCCCTTGGATTCGAGGTACTTGCGTTCCTTCTCCTTGTGGATCTCCGCCAGTTTTGCCTTGATGCCGAGCCAATCCCTGCCATCCAGCGGATACCAGTGCAAGACAACGAAGGATAGGAACAGCAGAATGCCTGGAATGAGCGCCCAGCCGAGCAGGATGCCCGTTTCGGCGCTTGACGATTGCAACCCCTTGCCCAGGGCCTGGTCGTAGCCGAAAGCGGTCATAAAGGATAACATGACCCACTGCGCCAGGCTGATGGCCGGCTTGGTGATGAAGCTGTTGATGCCCGCATACATCCCTTCACGGCGCAGGCCGGTGCGATGTTCGTCCATGTCCACCACATCCCCGTTCATCATGGGGATGAGGTACATCCCGCCGGCGAAACCGAACCCGAACAGTAAGAAGGCCAGCGTGGCTGCAATGCTGTTCCTGCCAAACAGGACGATGACGAAACAACCGATGGCGAAGGCCAGGCTGAAGATGCGCGTGCTGAGTTTGACCCCCCACGGTTCGCGGCGGTTGATCCACAGGAAGACGCCGCCCACGATCCCCACCGCCAGGGCGATATACAGCGGTGTGCGCGTCACGTCGATCTCATCGAAGTAGTACCACAGCCCCTGCATGAGCGAGGTTTGTACAAAAATGATGGTGAAGCTGATCACCTCGAACAGCACAAACGAAAGATTGGTGAAGCACTCCTTGAAAGCTTTGACAAAGCCGGGCTGTTCATCCTCCTGGGTGTAATGCTTTTCCTTGTAAAAGAAGGTGCTGGCAAAGATGATTACGCCCATGCCGAGTGCGAACAGGGTCATGAACCAGCGGAAGAAACTGATGCCCGCCAGGTCGCCCACCTCGGGCTTGATGGTGGCTTCGATGGCGACCGGCACGACGATGGTGAAGACCATGAAGATGATCTTCCAGACGAAGATGCTGGAGCGCGCCTTGTTCGAGATGGCCACCTCGTAAGGCATGATGTACAGGCTGGTGGCGATGGCGGTGTAGAGGGCGTCGTATACAAATAGTACCAACAACATTTGAACGAAGAGGCCGACCTGGCTATTCACCCCCGGCACATCCAGCCAGAACAGGATGAAACTCAGGATGAAGATCGGCGCCCCAAAGCGGATATAGGGAATTCGCCGCCCTAGCTTATGCTTGGTCCGGTCGCTGATGTAGCCGAACAACGGGTCGTTGACCGCGTTCCAGATCCCGAACAACAGCCAGACGATGCCGGTGTAGGCGGTGGACAGGCCGCGCAGGTTGACGAAGTAATAGGTCAGCGCGCCTGCCGCCACCAGGGATTGGAGGATGGCAACGGAGGCGTCAGCCAGCGAGATCCAGATGCGGCTGGCGAGTGGGACTCGTTCTTCTTGCAAGGCGGTGGAGGTTTCCATTTTTTTCTCCAGGAGGGTGGATTTTGCATTTCTGCAATTCAAAACCGTTCAAAGAACGGCAGCACATCGAGCGGGGCGGGGTATTCCTTGATCGCAACCGCGCCTGTGAATAGTTCCCGGGTCCAGTGATCTCGCCATTGACCGGGGGGAAGGTAAATATCACGGGCGCGTTGGCCGGGAGAAACGACAGGTGCAACCAAGATGTCGTCACCGAGCAAGAACTCATCGTCACAGGCGAGGGCGCGTTCATCGCCGGGGGCAAGCCAGAAGACAGGGCGGATAATGGGCATGCCGGTCCGCACCGTTTCATTGGCAAGCGTAATGATCTTGGGCGCGAATTCCACATGTAGGTTTGTGTATCTACGGCAGATGTCCGCACTCTCAGCGCCATATTCCCAAGGCGGCAGGCTGAACTGAACCGCAGGCAGGAGGGCGTTCAACTGCGTCCAGCGGATCATCATTTCGGCGTCGGCTTTTTCTTCGTACTCGTTGCCACCCACCATGTCGGGCAAAATGAACGGGTAGCCCCCCAGGCCAAGCGCAAGGATGCCCGTCAGCACGGAATGCAAGCCGTTGTCCAGCCCCCACGAAGTGGTCTTGTCCCATTGGCGGAAGAATATCGGCGCGGTTTGGTTGCGCCAGCCCGAGCGCACTTCCGTCAGGCGGTGATGCTTTACGACTGCTTCGACATAAATATGGGTGTATTCATTTGGATCGAGTTTTTGATTTGTGAGTGCGTCAGCAGGGAGGAAGCAGGCCTCGCCCGCATCGAACTTGAAGCCATCGAGCCCGGTTTGGACCTGGAGCTGCTTCAGCCGCCCGAAGAACCAGTCCAATGCCGAAGGGTCGGTCACATCAAGCAGACCGCCGCATCCCTGCCACCATGGGACGAGATACGGCGAGCCGTCCGCTGTGCAAACCAGCCAGCCGTTCTTCGCGCCCTCTGCAAAGGCATGTGACTGCGGATCCAAAAACGGGATCACCCACGCCGTAACCTTGAAGCCTTTGGCGTGGAGTTCGTCAATCATTGCTCTGGGGCTCGGGAAACGCTGCGGGTCGAATTCCAAATCGCCGTAGTGGACTTGCCAGCGGTCGTCAATCTCCAATACGTTGAACGGATAATCGTGTGCGATGATATCGTCGGCATAATGCAAAACGACATCCTGATTGATGGCGGTCTTGTAGCGCGCCCAGGTTGTCCACGTGGGATTGGTGAACAAATCTTCGGGCGGGGTTTCACTGGGATGCCCAAAATACCCGATGAGTATCTTGTACGCTTCGATGGCATTCTCGGAGAAGGAGAACTTCAAATCCAGCGCATTACCTTTGAAGGTGAAAAGCCCATCGCCGAGTCCGTTGTCCAGGAAGGGACGCTCATGGAACGCGCCGCGCCCGTCATTGGCAAAATTCCACTTGAAGCGGGGATAATTTCCGGGCGGCTGGTTGATCCCGGCTTCGACGGGGGAGTCGGCGATGAGCAGTGCGCCGTTGGACGAGAACCAGGCGGGTGTCAGTTTTCCACTCAAGCCTGTGGGGCTGTTGTCGAAGGTGTGGAAGGAGGCGCTTTGCAGCATGACCTTGTTGAGCGGGAATTGCTGGTGGATCAGTTCGCCGCCGCCGTACCAGAAACCTGGGAGTTCCACCATAACTTCGGCGGGTTCGTCGGCTGGGGTGGAGGTTAGGGACCAATGGTCAGCGACCAATTTCAAGTCCAGAGTGAAGCGGGGAAAATCCGCAGTGACGGTCGAACCGTCGATGCGGGGATTCGCCCTGGGCGTCGCCGAAGTCCGCACGGTCATCAAAATAAAATCGTCACGCTTGAAGGCGATGGAGAAGGGGGAGGAGGTGGTTTCGAGGCGAATCATATAAAATAGAGACCCGAAAGGTTTTAGAAACCTTTAGGGTCTGGTCACTTTATCTCTTGAATTTTTTGCCCGTCGCCAGTTCGACGCTCTTGTACGCGCCGTCGTAGATGCCGATGCTTTTGTTCTTGACAATGCGATCACAGAACATGGTAAGCAGGTCGTCGGCTTCGGTGAGCAGGTCAATGGCTTGCAGGGTCTGCGGGATGGTGCGGGTCTCAACGGTGCTATCACCGATTTCTGCGCCGCGGATGGCGCCCCACATTTCATGTCCGCCGACGCGGGCGTTGAAAATTTTCGGCACGGGATAGAAGGCAAGTTCGCTGGGTTTGGTGATCATCACGTCCATCACGCGCATGAGGTAGTTGGTGGCGTAGACCGCGTGGAAGGTGTTGTCGTGCAGGAAGACGTGCAAGCCATGCGCGGGTTTCTTGCGGATGCCATCGGTGAAGGCTTTGGTGTCGTCCCACGTGAAGTGCGTGTTGATGATGTCGTTGTGATGGGCGAGTTCATTTTGCAGCCAAGCCCAATTGTCCTTGTGGTCGCCGAGATTGATGAAGAGCGCGATCTTGTCTTTCTCGATCATCGTGACGGCGTGCTCGATGATGGCTTTGAACAGTTCACGCTGCGCGCCCGCTCCGCCCATGGTGACGAGGAAGCGGCGCGGCTCTTTGGCATTCATGCGGCTGAGGCGGTCGGCGCAGTCGGTTTCGATGTTCTCGACGAGTTCATGGTCCACGTGATGGCCTGTGAAGAAGAGCGCGTCTGTGGGTGTAGACTTGAGGATGCGCCCTTTGTCGTCGAAGCCGCGCATAGCGCGGAAACCGTAGTAGCCCGACGGGGATTGAACCGCGTGCTTCGCGCCTTCGGTCAACTGGAATGCCATCGGCCAGTTATCGAACATCATGTCCACCACATTGGTCATGCCGCCCGCGACCGCGCCCATGCACGTCCACATGTGGGAGGTGAGCATGGGCATATCCGATGGGAGCGCGGCGTATAAATTACGGAACAATTCGCTCATCTTGTAATCTTTGACTTCGGTTTTGAGGAAACGCCAGGGCCAGGTCACAATCCAATAATTGAAAAGTGCGTTCAAACCAGGGAGGGTGGGTTCCCCTGTGGTGAGGGATTCCCAGACGTATTTATCGAACCAGGGATAACGCTGTGAGACGCGCGAATACTTGCTGTAGTTGGCGTTGCACCAGTTAATAACGTCGGTGGTGATGCCGGGGACGCCGAGCAGGTCGAGCCAGTAAGGGGTGAAGCCCATTGCCTTTGCCGCGGAGACGCCCGCCATGGCGATGCGGTAATGCCCGAATCCCATGCGGATGGTGCTGACGACCACGCCGTTTGTCTTGTCAAGCGGCTTTCCATTCCCATCGCGGACGATGTTCTTGAGTCCGAAGATCTCCGAGCCGAAGGGATGGTCTTCGACGCTTAAATTGAATTTTTCGTTTGGGTTGTAATTGAACATCTTCGCCAGCATGGCCTGCCAGCGGTCGGTGGCACGGGTCTGTCTTTCCGAGATGGGATTTCCGTATAATTCGTAACGTCCGTTCACCTTTTTCATGAACGCTTCTCCTTGAAGGTGTAATTTGTATATTTTGGGGCCAAGAAGTTCTACTTCCGGACTCCGCTTTTTATTCCTTTGTCCACGCTTCCATTTCGGACAAAATATTCTCTCCCATCTCGCGGCTGGTCACGCCGCTGATGGAGAGCGCCAGTCCGTGCGGGGCAAGGGTTTGCGTAACCAGATCCAAGTCGCTGACATCGCAATAAACAATCATTGACTTACCCACAGACTGGATTTTTTGATAGACCGACACCCAGCGGGAGAAGCCTTCGCGTTCCGCGCCTGGAACCCATTGCACCGCGTTTAGTTCGGGAATATCGAGAATTACTTCCAGGTGACGCAACGCGCCCACCCCATCCACATGATAAATCGAACGGTCAAGAAATTTGCACTCTTCGATAATCCCTTGCAGAAAAAACTCTCTGAACATCTTTGTGCTTATCATCCCCGCGAAGTCGTTCGATGGAATGTAATACTTTGAGTAACTCGCAAGTTCCAGCCAACTGGTGATCGGCTGTTCACTCGCGGAGAGTTTGTCGTACCAAAAATCGTAAACCTTGAAATAGTCTGGTTTCAGACGTTCGAGCAGTAATTTTACCTGGTCTGGATGGTCAATCAAGTCAATTGTCAAATCCTGCGGGTTGCGGAGCGAAGCAACCAGGTCGCCGCCGGGGTGGAAGTCGGGCAGGCCTGTGATGAATTTGTCCCTGCCAAGTTCGAGCATGGCATCGGTCAACTCGACCAGCTTCAGAAAATACGGATGATTCATGTCGGGGCGGAGTTGGCCTGCTTCGTTCCAGTCTTTAAGGATGGGCTGAGTCCAACTCGTGCCGTAGTCGCCAAACTCCAGCGGACAGCCGTAGAAGGCGGCGAGGACTTCAGGACCCAAATTTGGGAAGGCAACGGGCAGGCTATCGCCCATAAAGATTTGATTGGAAAATCTGGCAAGGGTATGCTGTGCCTGATATTCTGCGTCCAGCCAGCGTTCGCGGGAAGTTGAATGACGCGAGGCGGGCAACGGAGTTTGTTCCGCAGATGGCTTTTCGAGATAAAACTGAATTACAGGACGGTCAAGGACAGTTCCTTCCCAAAAGGCTTCCATGCGCTGCATGGTCTTTTCGAGGTCTGGTTTGAATTCAAGCATTTTGATAAAGTATCTCT
>CAYZIQ010000104.1:0-11189 GCA_964478375.1 uncultured Chloroflexus sp.
GACCGGACTGGTTTCATACGGTCGTCTGATGGAGATCGTCAGGCAGGAGCGTGAGAACCTGACCGATGGCCGCGCCCAGGCCCAGGGCGCCGTCCTACCTGTGTCAACCCTGCACCGAACGCAGGACGGTGTGCCGCCCCGTCCTGGCCCGCCTGTGCCTGCGCCACAGGTGCAGGCGGACGGGACAGGGCAGGCACAGGTGAGCCTGCCGTCTCGCACCGGCGTGCCGCCGATGCTCGCGGCACGAACGGTGTCGAAGGATCCAGTGCGCGGCGAGATCGTCTTCGAGGATGTATCGTTCCAATACGAAGACAGCGGCTCCGAGGTCATCAAGAACGTGTCGTTCCACGTCCGGCCTGGAGACTCGGTGGCACTGCTCGGTTCGACCGGTTCGGGAAAAACCTCACTGGTCAACCTGCTGCCGCGCTTCCACGAGTACACCGACGGGCGCATTCTGCTGGACGGCGTCGAGCTGAAGGATTACCCGCGCGAGTACCTGAGACGGCAGATCGGCATTGTCGAGCAGGAGCCGTTCCTGTTCAGCCGCTCGATTGGCGAGAATGTCAGCTACGGCGTTGGTCGGAACGTGCCGCAGGACGAGGTCGAGCGGGCGGCGCGAGCGGCTGCCATCCACGACGTAATCCTATCCTTTCCGGATGGCTATAAGACGCTGGTCGGCGAGAAGGGCGTGACACTCTCCGGCGGCCAGAAACAGCGCGTGGCGATTGCCCGCACGCTGCTGAAGAACCCGCGCATCCTGATCCTGGACGACTCGACCTCCAGCGTGGATACCGAAACCGAAGCCGAAATCCGCGCCGCGTTGAACCGGCTGATGGAGAACCGCACTACGTTCATCATCGCCCACCGCATCCAGTCGGTGATGAACGCCGATCTGATCCTCGTCATGGACAAGGGTACGGTCGTCCAGATGGGCAAACATGAAGAGTTGGTTGCCCAAGATGGGATGTATCGGAGGATTTACGAGATACAGACGAGGATTGATGAAGAGCTTGAGCAAGAGGTTCAATCCGTGAAATAACCCGTAGGGGCGGGGCTTGCCGTCCCCCGCACCTGCGGTTCGGGGCAGGTGTCGCACCGGCGTGCCGCCGGTGTTCGCGGCACGCTTGCACCTGCGCACACTTGCCCCGGGCGCAAGTGCCGGGGAGTGCAGGCGAACGGTGTCTCCGCCCAGGGCGACCACAAGGGTCGCCCCTACAGGAGAATTGAAAATGCCTGATGACCTCATCGAACTCGAGGAAGAAGAACACACCAGTCCCCTGACCGCGCCGACGTTTAGACGCATCGTGGGATTGCTCAGGCCGCACTGGAAGTGGATGGTTGGCTTCCTGGTCGCCATCATCCTGACCGCCGCGCAAGACACCCTGTTTACCTATGTCAACAAGCTGATGATTGACCAGGGCATCGCGGTGAAGAACGTGCCGGTGCTGTTGAGATACGCCGCGCTTTATGGCGGGATGCAGTTGCTCCAGGCAGCACTCGTATTCACATTTATCTACCTGGCAGCGATACTGGGCGAGCGCATCCAGTATGACTTGCGCAAGGCGCTCTTCAATCACTTGCAGGAGCTCTCGCTCTCGTACTATAGCCAGAACGCGGTCGGGCGACTGATGGCGCGCGTCACCTCGGATACGGGACGCGTCTCCAGCCTGATGACTTGGGGCCTGCTGGACGTGACCTGGGCGATCGTCAGCGTGCTCATGTCTACCATCTTCATGCTGATCATTAACTGGAAACTGGGGATAATCGTCTTTTCGATCATCCCCATCCTGATCGTCATCGCGGTCAACTTCCGCAAGAAGATTTTGGTGGAGTTCCGCAACAGCCGCCGCGCCAACTCGAAGATCACCGGCGAGTACAATCAGAACATCCAGGGCGTGCGCGTGGTCAAGGCGCTGGGACGCGAGGCCGAGAACCTAAAAGAGTTCTCGCAACTAACCGACAAGATGTACCGCGCCAGTTACCGCGCCGCCTGGCTCTCGGCACTCTTCCTGCCGACCGTGCAGATCGTCTCGGCCTTCGCGTTGGGCGCCATCGTCTGGTACGGCGGGATGCAGAGCCAGGTCGGGATGTTCACCGTCGGCGCGATCCACGCCTTCGTCTCGTACCTGACCTTTATGATCTGGCCGGTGCAGGACCTGGCGCGGGTCTACGCCGAGATGCAGCATTCTATCGCCTCGGCCGAGCGCATCTTCAAATTGCTGGACACCGCGCCCGAGGTGCAGAACCGTCCTGCCGCGATCCCGGCCGAGACGATGCAGGGCGCGATCGAGTTCGACCACGTAGACTTCTACTACGAGGACCGCAAACCAGTGTTGAACGACTTCACGCTGGCGGTCGAGCCGGGCGAGATGATCGCCCTGGTCGGTCCGACCGGCGGCGGCAAGACGACCATTGTCAACCTGCTGTGCCGCTTCTACGAGCCGAAGGCGGGCGCCATCTGCATCGGCGGGCGCGACTACACCGATTACACGCTCAACAGCATCCAATCCCGCATCGGCGTGGTGCTGCAAACCCCGCACCTGTTCTCCGGCACGATCCGCGAGAACATCCGCTACGGCCGGCTGGAGGCCTCCAACGAGGATGTCGAAGCCGCGGCGAAGATCGCCGGCGCGCACGACTTCATCACGACTTTCGAGAAAGGCTACGATCAAGAGGTCGGTGAGGGCGGCAACCTGCTCTCGGTTGGACAGAAGCAGTTAATCAGCCTGGCACGTGCCGTGCTGGCCAAGCCCGAAATCTTCATTATGGACGAGGCCACCTCCAGCGTGGACACGCTGACCGAAGCCCTCATCCAGCGCGGCATGGAAGCACTGATGGCGGGACGCACGTCCTTCATCATCGCCCACCGCTTAAGCACCATCCGCCGCGCGGATCGCATCGTGGTCATCGAAGACGGACGCATCGCCGAGCAAGGCACACACGCCGAGCTACTGCGCAATCGCGGACATTACTATCGCCTGTACACCCAGCAGTTCAAGTTCGAGAAGGAGCAGGCGTATGGGATGGCCGTGCCGGAGGCAGTGCCGGTGATCAAGTGAACAGTGTTCAGTGATCAGTAATCAGTGATTAGTGAGGAGGGAAGGGCTCGTCGAAAATGACGGGCCCTTTCCGTGCCAGTTACTCCCGCCTTAATGTAAGCTGAAAAGGAGCGTGCTATACTATCAATGGGGCAAATTCCATAAGCCTTGCTGAAAGGAGATGGCCATGGAATTCAAGCATAAGTTTTGCTCCGTGTTCATGCTCATCCTGTTGGTGGCGAATAGCGCCTGCAACTTCCCGCTTTCGCTCGAGCAAGCCAAAGCGCAAGTCGAGGAAGAAGCCGCACAAATTCTCGCTCAAGATCCCTGCACCGCCACAGAGGAAGATGTCCAAGACGCGCTCGAAACAGCGAGCGAAGCCCAGAAGATTCCCGGGTTGGAAGGAACAGCCGATCAGTTGCTCTCATGGGCGAAAAAAGGATTTCAAAGTTATGCGGCAGGCAGATCGGCGGCCGGCGCGGATGCCCAGGAGCGGACCAACCTGGCTGCCGCCGCCCAGCAATTGGGGCTGGATGAAATGGCGCAAGATCTGATGTCTGGAAACCCCATTGCATCTGGCTGTGAAAAAGAGTGGCAAGGCACTCTTGATAGCGAAGTTACAACACTGGTAGCATCCGTTTCGATAAGCGGAGATGAAGAAGAGGCGACTCTTGTGCCTCTCCAAATGGATATAGATTTCTCGTTTGTGGTAGCGGGTGAGCAAATCACGGGCAGCGGCACAGGCGCAATGACAGGCGCGGTTGGCGGCTATACGGTCACCATCCCTGAGGAGGTCACAATCAGCGGCACCAAATCATCACAAGGGTTTGTGCTGGAATTTGTTATCACCGCTTACTGGACGTATTCGCCACCCTCTGAATTTCGCCTCACAGTGACAGTCCCGGCGCAATATGGAGGCGAGGCAGATTGCTCAAACGCGTTCCAGGACCCCGCCATAGTCTCGGCGGCCTGCCGTGTGCAAATATCCCCAAAGAGATAAACGGTTCGTTTCTTATTTCAGGTTGTTAGGAACCATTTCCGGCGGCAACTTCCAACGCGAGTCGGCGGCGTACTCGGCGCGGACCTGAGGAAATGCCGCGTCGCCTCCCAGGGTCAACACGGCGATGCGGTCGTAGAACGGCAGGTCGGCCTCGGCGGGCGGAGGGTCGAGCAATTTGTGATTCAGGAAACCCCAGCCGCCGTCCCACGGGAGGATTTCCACTTTGTTCAGCGCCAGGAAATCGCGTACCAGATCGCCCCAGATGAACCACCACCCGTGCATGTCGAAGATGCCAAACTGCTGCGGGTCGGCCTGACCGGTGCGGCACATCTGCCAGGCTTTGCCGCCGGTGATGAACTGGTCGGCAGGAACATCCAGCGGGTCGAAGCGGATGCCGAGCGCCTCGCGCTGCAGCTCGTCCAGTTGGGAATCCACCATTACCCATCGTGTCCGACTCGAGTTCCAGTACTCACAGACCCAATGATCCTCGTATCGGTTCGACTCGAAGTACGCGCCGAAGCCGCAGCGCGCCCTGGCCGGCACACCTTGGTACCGCAGGATCGAGGTCAGCAGGAGCGTGAAATCGCGGCAGTTCCCCACCTGACGTTTCTCCAGCGGACGCGGCGCGCCGAGCGGATGGGAGTCCACCGCCCGCATGAGGGCGAGTTTCTCGGCAACCGGGCGCACGTTGACCGTCTGCTGCTCTGCCTCAGTGAGCGTCCGCCCATAACGTTGAGCCCAGAAGATGTGGAGCAGGTTGCCCTGCACCACCTGACAGAGTTTGGCGAGGTCGGTCGGCAAGTCTAAAAAGAGGTCGGAATGGGAGCCGGGGTCAGTCATGCACCCTGGCAGGGCGTAAAAATCAAAGGGGTTCTCGTCCAAATCAACTTCCTTCAGGCGGGTCATTTCACGCTCGAAGGTGGCGAAGACTTTAGTTTTCCGCGCAGATGGCGAGGTTCTTCCTTCGAGGTTGTCACGTATCTATCCATGCCCAAGTACAACGCCGGCTGGATGCGATTGACATCCAGCATGCCATCTTCGGTGAAGGCCTGCGGCGAGAGATGGATCTTCAACACCTCGCCGACGAACAGATCGTGGTCGCCGCAGGGATGGCGCGCAGTCAGGCGGCACTCGTAGGTAGCGTAAGCGTCTTTCAGGATCGGTGCGAGTGCGTCCGGCCGCGGATCGGTGGCAATCGAGAAAACCGCGAATTTGTCCATCTCCCGCCCAGAGTTCCTCCCCACCCCAGCGATCGTTTCGGCTTTATCGTATGGGAGGAAATTGACCCCGAACGCGCCAGCATCCACAATCAATTGATACGAAAATCGTTTGGAAGAGATCAGAACGCCATAGAGCGGCGGCGTAAAAGACAGAGCCGAATGCCAGGCGCAGGCCATGGCATTCATCTGCTCGCCGCTGCGCACGGTAACGACAGCCGCCACTGTTGGATAGAAGTGATTTAGATTGGCGATCGTACCCAAGGTGATCTTGTCCATTTTGCCTCCGCTTGCCTCCGCTGCTTCTTGTGATAGAGGTGCTTAATTGTGCAGCAATGAAATTATACAGTATTTTGACCCCCTTCGGATTCAGAAGTAAAATAGCTGTAAACCCTTTTCATTCGAGAGAGGAGAGAGCAATGGCTAAGAAACTGATTTTCCCGATCCTGGCTATATTTATAGCAATTGCCGCTTGCAGCACCCCAACCCCCGTCCCAGCTGGCGGCGGCGTTGTGCAGGGAGTGGTCTACGCTGACCTGAACGGCGATGGCAGTCTCTCGGCTGCAGAGGAAGCCGGCCCGAAAGTGGACAACGCGACCGTGACGCTGGCGGACTGCGGCCCGACCCAGAGTCAGTTGACGGACGCCGACGGCGGGTTCCGCTTCGAGAACCTGCCAGCAGGCTCCTGCCACGTGACGGTGGCCAAGGCTGGCTGGGTCTTCTCCGGCTCGTACCCGAATCTTGGCTACCCCTTCCCCGTGGCCTCGGATCCCAGTCTGCCAAGCTCGTTCAGCCTGTACATGGCTCCTGTAATGGAGATCACCCCTACAGACACGCCCACACCCATCCCTGCTACGTCGATTCCCATGCCAACCTTCACACCCATCCCTGCTACGTCGATTCCCACGCCAACCCTCACACTCAGCCCTGTCCCGACCACCCCCATGGTCACGCCGCTCAGGGATGCCGTGAACTGCCGTTTCGGCCCCGGCATGACCTATCTCACCGTCGGCGCGCTGCGGGTCGGGGAGACCGTTCCCATTCTCGCCACAATTGTAGACCATTCCTGGTGGAAGATCGCGAATCCATTGGAAATAGGCCAATTCTGCTGGGTTTCGGCGGCCGCCACGCAAACCTTTGGCGACCTTTCCCTTGTCCCTGTGGTGCCTATCCCTGGCGGACTGGTCATCGAAGTGACGGTTGACCCGATGGGCGACATTGTAGGCTATTGCCACGAGCCAAACGCTTTTTCACCGCATGGCGCCATTACCACCAACGGCCCGGCAACCGTGGTCTATCACTGGGAAATCTGGAGGAACGGCAGCCTCTTCCATGCCACCGCCGACGAAACGCTCGTTTTCGCTTCAGCCTCTACCCAGATGCTCGATCCCGGCGCGGATAGGGGCGACTGCGGCAACTACACCGTCAAGCTCCTCGTCACCAGCCCAAACAACAAGTCTGCCGAACAGTCGTTCACGATCACTGGTTAGTTGGCGTATCCCCTCAATAGTTGAAGAATGTGGAGTGGGCAAACGTAGCTGTTCGCACACTCCACATCATTCCTGAAATCCCGTCCGGTACAATTCGTAATACACCCCCAGTTTCGCCAGCAGTTCGGCGTGGGTGCCTTGCTCGATGATGCGTCCGTCGTGGATGACCACGATCCGGTCGGCGTTGATGATGGTCGAGAGGCGGTGCGCGATCACAAACGAAGTCCGTCCTTTCAGCAGCCGCGCCAGCGCTTTTTGGATGACCTGCTCGGTCTGGGTATCCACGCTGGAAGTGGCCTCGTCTAGGATCAGGATGCGTGGGTCTGCCAGCAGGGCGCGGGCGAAGGAGAGCAACTGACGCTGGCCGACCGAGAGCAGTACACCCCCCTCCTCTACCGACGTATCGTAGCCCTTCTTCAAGTTGACGATGAACTCGTGCGCGCCAACTGCCTGCGCGGCCGCCTCGACCTCCGCGTCCGTTGCCTCCAACCGCCCAAAACGGATGTTCTCCGCCACTGTGCCGTTGAACAGGAACGGGTCTTGCAGCACCACGCCCATCTGACGGCGCAGGCTGGCTTGCGCCACCGTGCGCAGGTCGCGGCCGTCCACCAGGATGCGCCCCCCGGTTGGGTCGTGGAAGCGCGAGAGCAGCTTGACGAGGGTCGTCTTGCCCGCGCCGGTCTCGCCGACCAGGGCCACGGTCTCGCCAGGGCGGACGTGAAGGTCAATATTCTCGAGCACGCTCGCCGGGTCATCCGCGTAATGGAACGAGACATCTTCGAAGGCGACCTCGCCTTGGATGACGGGCAGCGCCGCGGCGTCCGCCGCGTCCCGGACCTCTATGGCTGTATCCAAAAGCCCCAGGATGCGCTCCCAGCCGATCATGGTAGATTGGAGAGCATCGTAGCGGCGGCTCAGGTCGCGGATGGGATCGAAGAAACGGTCAATGTACAGGATAAACGCCACCAGCACACCTGCCGTGATCTTTTCGCCGAGCACCGCCGCGCCGCTTGCGGTGAGCGCAGCCGAACCGCCTGTGGTGAGAGCAGCCGAACCGCCCAGCCAGACCACTAGTCCGGTTGCAATCGCCCCGAGCAAGTCCACGCTTGGGCTGAAGACAGAAGCGATCTTCACGGCGTAAACGGCGCGTTCGAGGTAGTAGCGATTGACGTAATCGCGGAACTGCTCGTAGTTTCGTTTTTGGCGCGAGAAGGCCTGCACGACGCGCACCCCGTTGACATTCTCTGCCAGCACTGAGTTCACCCACGAGACGGCGGCGCGCACCTTGCGGTACGCGGCGCGCGAGGCGCGGCGAAAGAGGATGGTGATCACCACCATCAACGGCAGCACGCTGAAGGTCAAGAGTGCCAGGCGCAGGTTCATGTCCAGCATGACGAAGAGGATAAGGGCCAAGGTGAAGACGTCACGGGTGATGGCAAGCACGGCCCAGGTCAGGAAGTCGCGCAGCGTTTCCACATCGTTGATGACGCGCGTGATGACGCGTCCGACCGAATAGCGGCTGTAAAAGCCGAGCGAAAGCTCCTGGAGGTGGGCGAAGAGTCCTTTGCGCAGCTCGTAAATGATCGCCTGTCCGACCCAGGCCATGAGGTTGACGCGGTAGTAAGTGCAAAACCACTGGATCACCGCAACGCCCAGGTAGGCCAGGATGGTATAGCGCAGCGCGTCGTAATTGCCGACGGTCAGGCCGCTGTCAATGGCGATCTTGACAAAGTACGGGCCGGCCACTGAAGCAGCCGAAGCGCCGAGCATCAGCACCGCGGAGAGGATCAACCGACCGGCGTAGGGACGGGTGAATGCGATCAGCCGCTTGGCGTTTTTCGGGTTGACACCCTTGTCGTAGAGTTCTTCGGACTGGGTGACGTAGATGGGAGGGGTGATGGTGGTCATAGTTTAGTCAGTTTCGCCCTGCCTGCCTGTCCTGGCGGCTAGGCCAGGGCGGCACACCGTCCTGCGTTCGGTGCAGGGCTGGCGCAGGCACAGGTGAATTGATTATGTTAGTGAGCGGTCGGCGATGCGGCGGCCTTGCAGACTGTCCAATTCACGCTGACGGGCAAGCAGGGCTTCGCTCAACTCAGCCTCTTCTTCCAGGAATCTGCCTTGCTGAGAAAGCTGCAAGTCGTAGATTTCACGATACAAGCCGCCCTGCGTCAGCAGTTCCTCGTGCTTGCCGCGCTGGACGATGCGGCCATTTTCCATCACCAGGATCAGGTCGGCGCGGCGGACGGTGGCCAACCGGTGTGCGATGACAAAAGTGGTGCGCCCCTCCATCAGCCGGTCGAGGGCTTCCTGGATGAGCTTCTCGGTTTGCGTGTCCACCGAGGAGGTCGAATCGTCCAGGATGAGGATGCGCGGATCCATCAGCAGGGCACGGGCGATGGCTATCCGTTGTCGCTGGCCGCCGGAGAGCGTCACGCCGCGCTCACCGACGACGGTCTCGTAGCCCTCGGCAAATTTGGTAATAAATTCGTGTGCTTGGGCGGCCTTGGCAGCGGCGATGATCTCCTCGTCACTGGCATCCGGGTGGCCATAGCGGATGTTCTCGCGAATGGTATCGGAGAACAGCAGTGAGGTCTGCAGCACGATGCCGATCTGCCGACGCAGCGAGACCAGGTCAACCCGGCGCACATCTACGCCGTCCACCAACACTGCGCCGTCGGCCACGTCGTAGAAGCGCGGGATCAGGTTGACGAGTGAGGTCTTGCCGGAGCCGGTCTGACCGATCAGGGCAATGAGCTGATTCGGCTCGGCGCGCAGGTCAACATCCAGGAGCGCATCGGTCTTTTCATCCTGATAACGCAGCGAAACGTGACTGAATTCCACTTGCCCGCTCAGAGTCGGGAGCGAAACCGCGTCTGGTGGGGATTGGATCTCCGCTGGATGATCCAAGATTTCGAGGACGCGCTGCGCGCCAGCCGTCGCTTCTCCCATGCCGTTGACCAGCCAGGCCAGTTGTTGAACCGGTGTAGAAAGCATCAGCAGGTAGGCATTGAAAGCTACCAGTCCGCCGACTGTCATCTGGCCGCGCAGCACCATCCCGCCGCCGAACAGGAGGATCAAAATGGTGCCCATGACGATGAGCAGGTTGGTGGTAGGCATGACCTTGGACCACTCGCTGATCACCCTGATGCGAGACTTGAAGTATGCCTGGTTGGTCTGGTCGAAGCGACTTACCTCGTGCGGCTCGCGGGCGAAAGCGCGTACCACCTGGACGCCGGTCACGTTCTCCTGCAAACGCGCCGATAGCTCGCCGAGGTTGTTATCCACGTCGTAAAAGAGACGGGTGATGCGCTGACCGAAATCGGTGGTCATCATCACCATCGGGACGAGTGGCAGGAGAGAGATGAACGCCAGCCTGGTGTTGCTGGAAAACAAGACCGCCACCACACCGACTGACAGGACTATCAATTGAACGATCTGGATGATGCTCCCACCGGCAAAATCCTGGATGGAGCGCACGTCCTCGATGCAACGCGAGATCAACTGGCCGGTCTGGGCGTGGTCATGATAGCTGAAAGACAGGTACTGGATGCGGTCGTACATGGCGTTGCGCAGATCGTAACCGACGTGGGCCGCGACCCAACTGGTCAGGTAGTTCTGCACCAGGTTGAGGGTAGCGGTGGCCGCGCCGATGCCCAGCAGGATCAGTGCCGAGCGGATCAGAAAAGCGGTTGCGCCGGCCTTCAAACCCTGGTCAATCACGCCCTGTATGACGCGCGGCACGACCAGCGAGAAACCGGTGATAGCCAACAGGATGGTCAGGTTGAGCAAAGTCTGCCAGAGGTAAGGCTTGAGGTAGGCACGGAGTTTGAGGAGCGCGGTCATCAGTAGTCAGTCACCAGTGATTAGTATTCAGTTTTCGGTAAAAACCCTCTGGAGAGTTTCCATCGCCTGCCGAGACAGTTCGAGTTCATCGGCGGTAAGACGGGCGAAATGCTTCCCCAGCCAAGCTTCGGCCTCGGCATAAATTGCGGACAGGACCCGCTCCCCTTCACCGGTGAGCGCCAAGGGGACATTTCGCCGGTCGACGGGATTCAGGCTGCGGCTGACCAATCCGCGGCGGACGAGCACATCCACCGCCTTGCTGACCGAGGAACGACTGGTGCGATTAGCCTCCGCCAGCGCGCTGACCGAGGCGATACCCTTGCGGATGCGGCGCAGGACTTGGAACTGCTCCACGGTGAGGTGAAACTGCTCGGCGGCCACCTTGCGGATAGTGGCGCGTGTGGCATGCCAGGCGGGAGGGATGGTTTCCCAGAACTTTTCGATGGCGGCGCTAACCTGCTCTTGTTTTGTCATGGCGACCTCCAGGGGCGAGGAACCCGTTTTCTTGGAGAAAACGGGTTCCTCGTTGCATCGTATAATAGTTGAGCAATGCAACTATTATACGAGAGAACTATTATGTGTCAAGGGATTTCTGCTCGTT
>CAYZIQ010000105.1:0-10770 GCA_964478375.1 uncultured Chloroflexus sp.
CAACCTTGCGCTGTAATACTAGGCAACCCTTTTTTTTCTTCGGTCAGATTTTTCCTTTTTGCCTTCCAGGGTTTATTTCGAAAAAAAGTTTCTGGACGGATAAGTATTGTGTTGTTTGTTGCCGCAAAATCTTCGCGGTTGTGATAGATTCTCAAGAGTAATACTATAGCATCTCTCTATCATCAGTAGGAAGATTACTCTGAGAAGTCAATTCCTTCGCATCAGCCTTCTGGTCGCAAGTTTCCCAGGTGCGATCGAGAGTAACATCAGAATGGTCATTATAATCGCAGAACTCAGGCACCAGGCGCAGGCGGCGCCGATGACAAAAGGTTCCAGGAACGTGAGATAGATTGAGAAGAGTGTGCCAAAGACGGTCATGGTGAATATGGATATGACAGCAAGATCAGCCAGACGGTCGTTGGCATATCGTATGATCAGCCAAGAGATGAAGATCGCCGTGTATCCAATCAGTCCCAGCACGCCAATGGGAAGGACACCAAACAGACGGGCATATTCACTTTGTTGGACGGTGTTGCAGTCTCCCACCGGGCCGCAGACGGCAGTCACCTGGGCGGTTTCCACGTAAGCCAGGTAGCCTGCGACGCTAAAGCCGACGAGGCTCAGGAGAGGAATAGTCCAGGCTAAACTCCCGGTAAGCGACACGCCACCCATTCGTTGGAAGAGCACCGCGGCCCAGATGACTGCTCCAATCATGCTAACGAGGACAACGACCGAAAGTGTGTTGCCCGCCAGATCGCGAGCAAATTTTTGGCGCCAGCCGGGGTTATCTTCGCCGGGCAGGATCAGCCCGGGTGTCGCCGTCGGCGAGGGGACAGCCGGGGTAACGAAAGCAGGCTCAGGGGTCGCGCGAGGCGCCGTGGGCTGGGGTGATAGGGTAGCAGCTTCCTCCGTCTGTGTATCCTGAGCGATCGCCTCGCGCAGTCCGGGAATGTCCGGCCAGTCCACGCCGCCCCGGGCCAGGTATGTCTCGATCAATTCAGGGAAACGTTCTGGAATCTCTAGCGAACCAACCAGCACTACGTCTCCCACGTCAGCGTTGGAACCCCCAGCCGCTCATCGGGGATACTGAAGCGCTGGATGGCTGCCTGGTACAGGGCCTGACCGCCGGGCTGAGAAATGTCCACTCCAATCATTTCCAACTGACCTCTGTATTTCTCGAAGAGAGGCGGCAAGTCTTCGGTAATGACCTTGTGGCAGTGTGGGCAGGTGGGCAAATAGAACAACACGGCGCGCACCACTGCTCCTGCCGGGGGCGGCGTAGGCGTGAATGCCGAAGACGACGCTGCGAACCAAAGCCAGGAGGCCAGCAAGAGAATGATGCTATGGATTTTCATGGGGCTTTGTACTCCATCATTTTGGGCCAGCAGGCGCGGATCCAGGTATTGGTTGCATAGGTTTGGTCAATTTCGATGATTTCAGAAAATTCGAGTAGGTTTCTGGCCGCCGATTGCAGCTCCAGGCGGATGACCACCAGCGCCAGTCGGTAGTCCCCGTGGGGTAAGACATCCAGCGCGGCCCGCCAGCCCATCTGGCGAGTCAACTCCAGCGGCCCCAACTCGTCCACGATCAGCAGGTCACAGGGTAGGCTGTTTTCCAATACCTGATTGCCCCATTCCAGGGTTTGCCGGTCGAAATACCAATCGCCGAAGGCCAGGTCGTCCTGGCTTTGGCGGGCCAGGCAAGCCAGCGGGCGCCGGACGCCCGTGCGCAAATCCTCGGCCAGGATGCCGGTCTTAACGCCATCCTCGATTTGCGCAAGCGACAGGAGGCCGGCGATGTCCCATCCGTTGTTTCGGGCAATCTCAGCTACAGCACGGCAAAAAGCGCTCTTGCCGGCCCCGCGCGAGCCGGTCACCATCCAAATGGGAGGCTTTCCGAAGGCATTCACACCCAAAGCACCTGTTTCCTTCCCTCCACGGGGACGACGCGCACCGGGAGGCCATAAATGCGGCTCAGGTTCTTGGCGGTCAATGCCTGATCCAGCGCGCCAAAAGCCACCACCCGGCCCTGCTCGATCAGCAGAACATCGTCGGCGACTGCCAGGACGACCTCCGGCTCGTGGCTGGTCATCAGGATGGTCACACCTTGCTTTTTCAGGTCCCGGATGACCCCAATCAGGCGGGATTTGTTGCGCAGGTCGAGATGGGCAGTGGGTTCATCCAAGAGCAGCAGCCGGGGTTGTTGCGCCAACGCCCGCGCCACCAGCACCAACTGGCGCTCGCCGCCGCTCAACGCCAGGAGGGAATGATCCGCAAGTGCAGCGATCCCTGCCATTTCCAGCGCGTCGAAGGCGGCGGCGTAGTCCTTTTCCGCCGGCATTGCCAGCGGCGGCAGGTGTGGGGCGCGACCCAGCAGGACGTATTCCAAGACAGAATACTCGAAGGGGATGTGCTCGCCCTGCGGGACGAGCGCCATCCAGCAGCCCAACTCCCGCCGCGGGTACGCGCCGATGGGCTTCCCGGCCAGCCGGATATCGCCCTGCCAGGGTTTCAACCAGCCCAGGGCCAAGTGCAGCAGCGTGGTCTTGCCGGCCCCGTTCGGCCCGAGGATGGCGGCGGTATGCCCGGCGGCCAGCGACACATCCAGACCGGCCAACACGGGCGTCTTTTTCCGGTCGTAGCCGAAAATGATCTCTATAAAAGACAGCAGCCGTTCGCTCATCGCTGCGCTCTCACGCCCTGCAGGATCATCAAGCCGAGAAAGACCATCGCGCCGAAGAACGAGGTGAGGATGCCGAGCGGGATTTCTCCGGCCAGCAGGGTGCGCGCCAGGTCGTCGCACAGGATGGTGAACGTCCCGCCGAGCAGCATGGCGGCCGGAAGCGCAAAACGGGCGTCGGCGCCAAACAAGCGGCGGGCGATGTGGGGCACGATCAGCCCCACCCAGCCGACCATGCCAGCCAACGAGATGAGCGTGGCGGTGGGTAGAACCGCCGCGACGATTAGCAGTAGCCGCTCGCGCCCGGGCGTAGCCCCCAGGGAAAAGGCGGTTTCTTCGGTCAGGCCCAGCAGGTTCAGCCGCCAGCGGTACAGGAACATGACCAGCAAGCCGGTCAGGATGGTCGGAAGGGTGGTGAGGATTTTTTGCCAGGTGACGCTCGCCAGCCCGCCCAGCAGCCAGAAGGTAATCTCCGGCAGTTGGCGCAGCGGATCGGCCATGTACTTCAACAGTCCCAGACCGGCGGAAAACAGCGCCGAGACGGCGATCCCGGCCAATACCAGGCGCAGCACCCAGCCCCCGTAGCGGATGCGGCGCGCCAGCAGATAGGAAAAGCCCAGCCCGGCGAAGGCGGAGATTGCCGCCAGTCCCTGTACCGCCCCTGCCGACCCGCCCAGGAACACGATACAAAACGCCGCCCCGAAAGCCGCTCCTTGCGAAACGCCCAGGAAGCCCGGCTCGACCAGCGGGTTGTTGAACAGCAACTGAAAGACCATTCCCGCCGCCGAGAGCGACATCCCCAGGAGCAGGGCGATCAACAGGCGCGGCAGGCGTAGGTTGAGCACCAGGCGTTGGGCCAGCTCGTCACCCATCAGCCGCTCCCAGGCGATCAGCCCAGAGGCCGGATAGCGCCCGACCAGCAGGGAGAGCACGAACACCACCAACAGTCCCAATCCAAGTAAAAGGCGTTGGCGGGTGTGTTTCTGCGCCGCAGTCTGCTGCGGTGCGGTCTTTCGAGAGGCAATCGGTTGCACCGCGTCCGCCACCGTTATCTGGCTCAAGGCAGGTCTCCCTTGAACGTGGGACGAATATTCTGGTCGAAGAAAGCCTGGTCGAGGCCGTAAAGCGCCTGATAGAATTGCTGCGCCTCAATAACAATATCCATCTTTGGGAAGCGCTCGGGGTGGAGGCGGGCGGCCAACCAGGTCAGGCCCAGGATCCAGCGCGTGTCGGGTTGATCCCAACTGTACAGGTCGCCGGGGAAGGCATACAGGTGTCCCCCCCGCACGGCGCGCAAGGCCTGCCACTGAGGATCGCTTTTCAACCCCGCTGCCACCTCAGAGGAGTTCTTGATGTATGAGATGACGAAGATGTCATCTGCATCCCAGGCAGCGATCTGCTCCAAAGTGACCTGTGTCCAACCCTTACCGGGATTAGCGTCTGCCCAAACCGGGACGCCGCCGGCCATTTCCACCAGGCGCGTCTGCATCCAGCTCAGCGGCGGCACGTTGAACGCCACATTGCCGTCGCGGTCGGTGTAGTACAGCATCAGCACTTTGGGTCTTGCAGCCACTTCACTGACGGCCGCCTGGATTTGCGCCGCCCTGGATTGGTAAAAGGCGGCCACTTCCAGGGCGCGAGATCCGTTTTGAAACACCTGCCCCAGGGTTTCCAGGTCGCGGGTGTACTGCTCGGGGGTCTCGAAATCCACGTAAATGACCGGAATCCCCAAGGCTTCGATGGGAACGCCAACCGTTTCGGCCAGGTAACTCTTGAGAATCACCAGGTCAGGGTGGAGCGCGGCGATTTGTTCGGCGCCGGCATCCTGCTGGATAGTTGCCTTGTCGGCGTAATCGGGGTCGATCAGGGCGATGAAATTACTCGTCCCCTGGCTGGCGCTGCCCAGCGCCACAATACGTTGTGGCGCTTCGGGGAACGTATACGCGGCGTCTGCGATCATGATCAGGGCTTTGCCGGTGATGACGATGCGCTGCGGCGGAGACGGTAAAGTGACCTGCCGCCCCAGGGCATCGGTGACGGTGACTGCCTGGGGGGCGGTGGGCAATGGAGCCAGCGTGGGCGTTTCGGGAGAGGCCGCAGTGGGCGGCGTGGTTGGAGCAAGGGTCGCCGCCGGGCCACATGCGGTAAGAAGCAAGCTGGCAACAAGCAGAAAGAAAACAGGAGAGAAGAAGCGGTTTTTCACGGATTATTTTCCTTTCATTTGGATAACCTTAGCTCACCCCGGCAGGCGTCCAGCCAATCCAGGATGGAGACCAACTGCCCGATGCGTAGAGCCAGGCCCAGGCGGTTGAAGCGCTGCCCGGTGGGTAATTCGTCCAGGCTGGTTTCCAGTCGAGCCAGGCCGGCGCGGATGGCATCTGCCTGCGCGTCGATCAGGCTGCGCGCCAGGCGTTGGTCACGCGCCAGGGCAAAATAAAGTCGTGTGGTGAACTCTACGCGGATCGCCCGCACGCTACAGCCGGTCGGGGTGCGCAGCCAGGTTTCGAAACGCTGTTGCCCGGCCTCGGTCAGATGGAACAGACGGCGCGCCGGTAATTTTGTTTGCGCTACGGTTTCGCCAAGAATCGCCTCCTGCGCTTCCAACCGCTTGAGGATGTTATACACCTGGCTCAGGCTGATGTGCCAGACCTGGCCCAGTTCGGCGGTTAATTGCTGGTACAAGTCGTATCCGTGAGCCGGGCGCTGTGCCAGGAAACCCAGCAAGGCAAATTCGGGGGATAAGGCGCTGGCATAAGGGGAGCTCCGAGATATATTCACTCAGTGAGTATATCTCGCTTAGGGTCGTGTGTCAAACAATTCGGCGGCAGTGCAACCAAAGCTATCTTCGTAATCAACCGGTAAGATGGCTGGTAGCAGCTTCGGTATGCCGTAGAATGATGAACAGCCGGATATCCTTGCGCTTCCAGCCAAGCTGAAAAATCCGATATGTCAGCGAAGTCGAATTCGGGCCAGCTACCTTCCTGGCATAAGCCCAAAAAGGTTTCCCAGGCTTGCCGTAATTCTTTGAGCCTGCCCCACCTCTGCTGGCCCGCCGCCAGACAGGCTGCAACGAGCCAATCCAGGTTGCCCTGTTGGAATTTGAAGGGCCGCAGGTTGATTCGCACGAGCGAACCATCCGGCCGGACGGGTTCGGAGAGCCGCTCTCCCGGGCGAGCTTCCAGGGAGGTAAATTCTGCCAGCAATCTTTCCCTGAAAGCAGCCTCGCTCGCGATGAGATGCTCTAGCCCCATCGTCCCCTGGTACAGAAGCTTATACACATCGCGTGGCTCCATGAAAGGATACCAGCCAAGGTGCTGGTCAATGAGGCGAAACAGGCTTTCGCGATCGTGTCCCATACTGTTTTTGGAGAGTGCCAGAGCAGGCAAGGCGATCTACCGGCGCGGCTGCTGCGAACGCTTTCAGCAGCGCGGTGAGCGCTGATGGTAAATGCCCTACGCCTTACTCCGGCGGGCGTACCAGCCAGTTTGTACGTCAGTGTGCACGTCGAAATCTGGCACGTAGGGTTTGATGTCGAGCAGAGGCGTGCCATCCAGCACGTCTATGCCTTTGACGGTCAAGGCGTTTTCCCGACGGAACAATAGCCGGACGACTGAGAGCCCGATTGGGTTCGGGCGGCAGGGATGGCGCGTGGCGAACAAGCCATGCTCCTGATTGTCCAAAAACGGCTTGACTTGCAACGAATACCCTGAAGAACAATGGAAGACGTAAAGCAGGATGATATGCGAGAAGCCCTCGATGTCTTGCAGCCGTCGGCGAATTGAGGGTAAACCTCAACCATGCCGATGGCTTGCGAACGCGAGACCTGGATGGGGGTCTGGTCTTTCTCGGTAAACGGCGAGTGGATGACGCCGATGGGGCGCATGGTGAATTCCATCGCCTCACTTCTTCGCCTTGGGGTTGATGAACGTCAACAACCTCACCCCTTCCACCTGCTGGAAAGACGCCCCCTGCCCGACTGTACGCAGGACGGCAGCTTCGTCCACCACTCTGGAACCGGAGAGGATCCCGACCCCGTGGGCGAACAGCACCGGAGAAAGGGGCGTGCTTGGCCCCAGCGCCATCACCAGCGAGTCGGAGCGGCAGAGAGCCAGCAGACCATCCAGGGTATGGTTGATCAGCGCGCTGCTGGTGATGGCAACCACGTCTGCCTGGGGGATCAGGTCGGCGGCGGCTTCGGCGGGGTAATCGCCCTCAGCCGGGCGCTGCTCGATGACCCACAACTGCCCGACGGCCGGGCGCAGCTTTGGGATGAACGGGAAATGCCCCACCAGCGCCACGTTCCTGCCGTGCCCGTGCTCGATCAGCACCTCCACCGCGTTGATCTCCACTGCGCGGCTTTCGTCCACGTCGAGCAGCGAGTTGACCGCCGCCACGCCGAGGCTGGCCTCCAGAAGGTCGTCGGAACGGGCGTATTCGGTCAGCTCGCCGGCGGTTTTGCTGTGCAGGCGACCGGCGTCCCTTACCTGAGAATGTCCGTGAACGTGATCGCCCATCAGCGTAGCAGCCAACCCGCAATGGCGGCTGCAAACGACAGTCCAGTGCGCCCCCACCAGCACCGAGCGCACCGGCGCGTCCACACTGAGGCTATTCAGCAAATCATCCAGGATGCTCATGGGAAAACCTCTCTATCGGTTGTGCTGTCTCGTAAACCCTCTGACTCCAAACAGCACGATGACAGTACACGCGACCATGCTGAGCAGGATGGTTCGCAGTTCGAAGTGAACGTTGCTTGCGACAGGCATGGCGTTGGTGAAGAAGCCGATAGTAGTGTTCATGCTGGCATGGAAAAGCACGCTACCCAATAGGCTTCCGCCTGTGTTGTTATACACCCAGGTTATCAGGATCGAGAAGGCGACAGTATTGATGAAAAAGAAAAACAGCGGTGTATCTGACTTCACCAATGGATTGGGGATGAGGTAACCAACCAAATGCCAGCCAGCCCACAGAACACCAACAAGCACACTTGAAATGAGCGCATTGTGCCTGGTCAACAATCTTGGCAAAGCATAACCCCTCCAGCCAAGCTCCTCGGCCAGGGTGACTGGCAAGGTCGTCACGAAAGCCAGGAGTACAAGGACAGCCTTTGTCCAGATAATTTCAGGAGTTGAACCACCCAACAGGAGATAAATGCCGAGTGCGGCAAGATATACGCCAGCCGGTGCAAGAATAACTACGCTGTACCATTTCCAGCCAAAGCGCCACTTCAACAATTGGCGAAACAGACGTTTGATACCTGCTATGCCATCTGTGAGGCCAGTCAGAATGATAGATACGAGGGCCGGAGCGGTGCCGGCTATGGTTGCCAGAATAACAACCCACGCAGGTAATCGGGTGCTTGCCCGGTAGACGAACCCCAGTGGTATCCAAACGCCCCAAGAAACAACAAAAGTGAGGACATAGAATACCCAGACTGGATGCTTATCGAGGAGTTTTACCCGAGGGGTTATTTGCTGGTCAAGGATGCTCATTTCGATGCCTCAGAACCTTACCCGGCAAGGCGCCGGTGTGCTGTTCCCCGTCAACCACCAAAACGCCGTTCACGAAAACGTAGTCGATCCCTTCCGGATAGCGATGCGGATAGTTTTCAAAGGGGTAGGCATGGGGGTAAAGGTTGGTCGCCCGGTCGCGGATGCGCTCCAGGTCGAAAACCACAACGTCGGCCCACGCGCCGGGCCGCAGCACCCCGCGATCCATCAGCCCAAGCCGCTGGGCGGGGAAGGATGTCATCTTGCGAATGGCCTCTTCGAGGGTCAGCACAGGATCATCGCACACGTAGCGCTCCAGCACGCCCGGAAATTCGCCATAGCTGCACGGGGAATAGGGCGGCGGATCGTTCAGGAAGCCATACGGAGCCAGCACCTGGCCGTCGGAACAGATCATCACCGCCGGGTGCCGGAGCAGGATGCGGATGTTGGCCTCGTCAATGTAGTCGAAAATGGCTTCTGCGTCGTGGCCGTTTTCGACGATCAGGTCGAAGTAGACGTCGAAAGGATGCCGGCCTCGCGCTCGGGCGATGGCCTCGACGGTTTTACCGACCGCGTCTGGGGTTTGGGGCGCGTGCAGGAGGGTGATGCGCCGCCACTGGCCGTGCTTCAGAAGCCCGGCCGGGCCAAAGGCAGGCTTGCGGTCGAGGACGATCTCTTCGCGGATCTGGCCGCGCGTGGCCGGTTCTTGGAGCAAGGCAGCGATTTCGGCGGCAGGCCGTTCCTGGATGTGTTGAGGTAAGGCGCCGGTCAGCGCGGGAGCGAAGTCGGTATGTACGTCATTATCCACCGTCACGTCCTGGCCTTGCGCCCGCGCCTCTTCCACCAATCGCAAAGTGGCGGTGGCGTCGCAAGGGGCGCCAAACTTGGGTGCGTTGTGGGAAATCTGCACGGGCACGCCGGCCTCGCGCCCGATGCGGATGGCCTCGGCGACCGCTTCCAGGATGGTCTCCCGCTCTCCCCGGATGTGGGAGGCATACAGCCCATTGTAGCGAGAGACGACCCGGCACAGAGCGATGATCTCGTCGGTGTGAGCAAAGCAGCCGGGTGGATAAACCAGCCCTGTAGACAGTCCAAAGGCGCCGGCTTCCATCGCTTCGGCCAGCAGCTCTTCCATTCTGGCAAGCTCGGACGGCGTGGGAGCACGATCGTCCAGCCCCATCACGGCCAGGCGCAACGCTGCATGGCCTGACAGGGAGGCGATGTTGATGGCCAGGCCGCCGCTCTGGAGGGTTTGCAGATATTGGTCGAAGGTTCGCCACTCCCAGCGGTGTTCGGGCGGTCTTTGCCCGCCTTTTCCGCCGGTGACTTCGGGTTGGTCAGAGATCGGCCCCCATTGGCGGCGCATCTCTGTAAAACGGCCTTCATCTACCGGAGACGGCGACATCCCGCAGTTTCCGACGACGTGGGTCGTGGCGCCCTGGCGGACGGCGCTCTCCGCCCGGCGGTTGATCAGGATGGAGAGGTCAGAATGGGTGTGGATGTCAATGAACCCCGGCGAGACGAAGCGACCGGCGACGTCAAGCGTTTCCCGTCCCCGGAGTGTGCCGGACGCGGCCACTGCGGCAATCCGACCTTGTTGGATGGCTAAGTCGCCCCAGAACCAGGGATTCCCACATCCGTCTATAATTCGGCCATTCGAAAGCACGAGATCGAAAGTTGCCATTGTTGTGCCCTCTAAAAGAACAGGAAGTATCGCGGCACGCGTTTCAGGTAGTCCCTGTATGGCTCCCCATAGCGCTCCAGACAGGCCCTCTCCTCGCCAAGAATGCGGAAATGGTAGAAGACTGCCGCGGTTAGCAAAAGGACAACTGCCGCCCAAGAGCCAATGGCAATGCAAGCCCCCAGAAACATGGTGGCCAATGTCAGCCACTGGGGGTTGCGCGATATCCGATAGAAGCCTCTGGTCACCGGTTGGTCGGCTGGCGTGCTTCTGAAATCGAACAGGGCAACCAGCATGCCGGCAAAACCAAGCAGAAAGAGGGCGCTGCCGGTGACGAAAACACCCTGCCCGATCTTCAACGGTGTGAAGATCAACAACCCGATACAGGCGAAGATGAACGGCTTCCCGGCAGCCGAGAGAATTCTCTGCGCCTTGCTCCAGCTGGATACTCTGAACAGCTTTGCCACGATATCCTTCGGAAATAGCAACATGAGTATGGCGAAAACGAGATAGAACACCCCGAGCATGAGCCAGCCATTGAGCCAGCCCAATTTCATCGCAGGCAATATTTCCATAATCACGATCCTCTTCTTTCTTTGCTATTAATTAGAAATAACTTCGCGGACACTGTGCACAGAGCAGGCGGCGCGGACAACGGTCCAGTGCGTCCCAACCAACACTGAGCGCACCGGGGCATCCTGGGCGAGCGAATCAATACATCATCCAGTGTGGTCATCGGACACTCCTACCCTTGTTATACCCAATATTTTGGAGCGTTCATTGAGTTGCTCGGTCAGAACCTCCCGCATCAGATCGCAGACCGTCATGATTTTCGGGTTGGCGATGTGGTAGTACACTCCCGTCCCATGCCGGTCGGCCACCACAATCCCGGCATTGCGCAGGATTCCGAGTTGCCGGGAGGTG
>CAYZIQ010000106.1:0-6205 GCA_964478375.1 uncultured Chloroflexus sp.
GCACCGGCAACGTCCACGTTGAAGTCGAGCGCCTGTTCGTCCTCGAAGTAACGCTTGATGTGATACGAGCTGGCATTGACGCCCAGCGAGTAGCGTCCCTGGTTGAGCGTGTCGGCTGGGATGAGACATTTGCTGAGGTAATGGCCGGCCGGGCGGCTGGTGTGCTTTTCGAAAAGCGCCGGATCGTCGGTGTCGAACGAGGTGAATACTGCCTCGCCGCGTGTCGTGTTCAGGTAGAAGCCCACCCGCAGACCGGTCAGCGGCGCGCCGAGACTGTATTCCATCTCGATCGTGCAAGGTTCGGTGGAGCGGACCGTGTCCACTACTTGCCCGCGAACGTCGCGCAGCCGCAGCGCGATCGGGCGGAAGGGCGCGGCTCCAACCGGCACCTCGTCCAGATCCCAGAAGCGTTCACCAGCTTTGGCGTGTCCTGCAGAGAGATAGTAGTCCACCGCCTCGGATGAAGGGGCGCGCAGCACCAGTTTCCCTTTTTCCAGGACGATGGTCTCCTGAGTCAGGCGCAGGATGGCAGACATGTTGTGGCTGACGAACAGCACCGTGCGCCCTTGCTGAGCCACGTCGCCCATCTTGCCCAGGCACTTGCGCTGGAATTCGGCGTCGCCGACAGCCAGCACTTCGTCCACGACCAGGATTTCTGGTTCGAGATGCGCGGCCACGGCAAAGGCCAGGCGCAGGTACATGCCACTGGAATAGCGCTTAACTGGCGTGTCAATGAACTGCTCCACCTCCGAGAATGCGACGATCTCATCGAACTTGCGCTCGATCTCAGCCCGCTTCATGCCCAGAACGGCGCCGTTCAGGTAGATGTTCTCGCGACCGGTCAACTCCGGATGAAAGCCGGTGCCGACCTCGAGCAGCGACCCCACCCGGCCGCGGATCTGAACCATACCCTCGGTCGGGTCAGTGATGCGCGAGAGGACCTTGAGCAAGGTACTCTTGCCAGCCCCATTGCGGCCGATGACACCCAAAACCTGCCCTCGTCTTACCTCGAACGAAACATCTCTCAGTGCCCAAACCTCGTTCATGGCTTCTTTGCCGGAGCCATTATTCGAGCGCCGCGTTAGGCGAGTCGTCACCTGAGTGCCCCATTCCATCAATTGGTCGCGCAAGGTATCGTGGCGCCGGGTCAGCGCGCCGATGCGATAGCGTTTACTCAGATTCTCAGCGCAAATGGCAATTTCATTCATGAAGATTACCTAGACAATGTCCGCGAACGTCCGTTCCATTCGCTTAAAGAAGTAAAGGCCAGAGACTAACAGCACCAGCACTACAGTCGTCGAAACGGCCAGCGAAGCATCTGGAGCCTGGGTACCGAGCAGCGCCCATCGAAAGCCCTGGATAACACCAGCCATCGGGTTGAGAGCGAACACCAACTGCCATTTGGCGCTCGGAATGATGCTGGAGGAATACACCACCGGCGAAGCATAGAACCAGGCCTGAACGATGAATGGGATCATGTGCTGCACATCGCGATATTGGACGTTGAGCGCCGAGAGCCACAGTCCCACGGCCAGGGCAGTCAGCAGGGCCAGGATCACCAACAGCGGCAGCCAGAGCACGTTCAGGGTAAGTTGCAGATGATAGTAAAGCATCAATCCAAGCAAAACCAGAAAGGCCAGGCAAAAATCTATTAGCCCGGCAGCCACCGCCGAGAAGGGGATCACCAGTCTCGGAAAGTAAACTTTGGTGATCAGATTGGAGTTACCAACCAGGCTGGTGCCGGCACGCTGCAACGCGCTGGCGAAGAGCTGCCAGGGCAAGAGCGCCACGAAGCTGAATACCGGATACGGCACACCGTTATCGGTTGGCACTTTGAGCAGGTATCCCATGATGACGCTGAAGATGACCATGGTCAGCAGCGGCTGCAAGATGGCCCAGGCCACACCCAGGAAAGCCTGCTTGTAGCGCACCTTGATGTCGCGCCAGGTCAGGAAATAAACCAGTTCGCGATAGATCCACAAGTCGCGCAGGTTGAGCCCCGTCCAGCCGCGCGCCGGGCGGAGGATCAGCGTGGAGGGTTCGCTTTTTACAGCCAGGTTGCGTTGAGTCTTTGGTTCGTTCACTGTTTTTCAGCACTTCACGAAGAGGCTCTGTAGTAGTGGCGACTTTAGTCGCTGCTTGGGCGAAACGACTGCCTGCCCTGGCGGGCTAGGCCAGGGAAGTCGTCACTACTTTGTCATCTTCTGTTTCGATCTATACCACTCGATTGTCCGCCGCAAGCCATCCTCGAAAGATACAGCGGCGCGGAAGCCGAAGGTTTTTTCGGCGCGGCTCACGTCCAGGCCGCGGCGCGGCTGCCCGTTGGGCTTGCTCGTGTCCCAGACCAGCTTGCCGTTGAAGCCGGTCAGGCGGGCGATCGTTTCGGCCAGGTCCTTGATCGAGATCTCGAAGCCGGAGCCCAGGTTGATCGGGTCGGAGCCGTCGTACTTTTCGGTCGCCAGCAGGATACCTTCGGCGGCATCCTCCACGTACAGGAACTCGCGCGTCGGCGAGCCGTCGCCCCAGACGACGATCTCCCGGTCGCCGCGCTCCTCGGCTTCCAGGCACTTGCGGATTAGGGCCGGAATGACGTGCGAGGATTTCAAATCGAAGTTGTCGCCCGGCCCATACAGATTCACGGGCAAGAGAAAAATAGCGTTGAATCCATACTGCTGGCGATACGCCTGCGCCTGGACGAGCAGCATCTTCTTCGCCAGGCCATAGGGCGCGTTGGTCTCCTCGGGGTAGCCGTTCCACAGGTTGTCCTCGCGGAAGGGCACTGGGGTGAACTTCGGGTAGGCGCACACCGTCCCCAGGGCGACGAACTTGCCGACCCCGCGCTGCCAGGCCTGGTGCATCAACTCCACGCCCATCATCAGATTGTCGTAGAAGAATTCTGCAGGATGCGCGCGGTTTGCGCCAATGCCACCTACGCGCGCGGCTAGATGAATAATAATCAGGTTCGAAGGCTCGAAAGCTGACAGGTCTGACGGTTTAAAGCTGGCAGGTTGAAGGTGGGCAGGGCGCTTATCGGGTGGGAGCACGGACTCGTCCAGCAGACGAAGGATGTCGTCGCGGTTCACCAAATTGTAATATTCGATGCGCGGGATCAAAATGTCCGCCGCGCCGCGTTGGATTAGTTTCTTGATGATGAAAGAGCCGAGGAACCCGGCGCCGCCGGTCACGATGAATCTTTTACTCCGCCAGAAGTTATGTACCATTTTATTCTCCAGCCATGTGCAAAAGCACCTTGAGGCCGCTCACCTCCAGCATTGGCACCTTACCATCTGGTTCGATGGTGATGTGCTGCTCAAGGCAGGTCAGTTTGCAGATATCGGCTACGTCACCTTCACCGACCAGGCGCACGCGCTCGAAGCCGGCCTGGCGCACGCGCTCCAGGTGTTCCCGAACGCGCTGGCGCGTCCGCCGGTACAGGTTGAATTGCTGCTCGATGTAGTCCACCGTCAGACGGGCGCGCAGGGCGAGCCCCTCCGGTGTAATGATGTAGCGCAGTTTCTTTCGTTCAGCGCGCTTGATCTTGACGTAACCTTTTTCGATCAGTCTCTTGATGTGCCAGTTGACTGTCCCGACCGCCACGCCTAATTGGGTAGCAAGCGAGGCCTGGGTCACGTCAGGGTCGCGCTCGATGGTCTCGAGCAGGGCAAGTTCACGAGCAGTATCGGGGGAGGTATCCATATGTATTCCAAAATTCAACAGTTGAATTATAACCACATTCAGAAATGGGTCAAGGGCGAACTCGGTGCGGAAAACGGCTTCACCAATTGCTAGGTTCCCCCACCGGACTCTTCGCTCTCCAGTTTTATCGAGCCCGTCAATGCCCGTGACAGCCAGATTGCCCCAGGAATTGTCGTGAGAACCATTAAAAAGCGAGTGATCAGTGCAAGCGTGGAGGCCTGTTCGAGGGTCGCTCCAAGCGCGACATATAGCGTGGTATAGGCCACTTCGCGCAAACCGTAACCGTTGACAGAGATCGGCAGTAGGGATAGAAAATAGGTCACCGTTTGTACTCCGATAACTTGCCAGAAGGTAACGCTCAGGCCAAGTTGATGGGCCAGCACGTAAGTTGCAGACATCGGGAGCAGGTTCGACGGCCAGGCTGCCAAAAAGGCATACACGAACGCCCATGGGCGTGAGGCCCAGGTTTGGAGAGCCGTCACCAACTTGGGAAAGTAACGTTCAAAATACTTTTGCAGGCCGACCGGCACAGATGCTACCCCGCCTGAGAACAACTCCCTCAAAGACGCCCCAAATACAATCAGTGGTGCGGGCAGCAGACAGGCCATGGCGGCCATATTGATCATGCGATCGAGAACCACCGAGCCAATAGAGATGGTTTTTCGGCCGCTATAGGTATGCACCGCCAACATGCGGAATCCATCGCCGCCGATAGTTGACGGCAGGAAGTTCGAGGCGAAGCCCGCCGCCCAATTCAAGCTGAAGGCCTGCCAGAAGGTGATCTTGACCTGCTGCGCCCACAGCAGCGCGCACCAGCGCAGCGTGTTGAACCCATAAGAAAGCAGGTACAGCAGAGGGGCGAGTAAAATGACCCAGAAAGCAATCCCCGCGGTCTTTTCCAGGACTATTTCCCACTTTTGACGGGAGAGCAGCCAGACAAACAATGCCGTGCTGACCAGCGTCCCGCCCCAGCGCAGGACCGTTGCCAACGTTTTCGTTGCCTTTGGGGATAAATGTTTCTTGGACACAAACAGTCATTATCCTTCTAACCACACAGACAGATCACGCCGAATAATCACAGCCAGTTTCTCGATATCCGGCCTAAAATGCTCCAATAATCGCGCCCGCAGAGTCGCATCCATGGCAGGACGGGGTTTGCGAGCCGTATTCAAACGCTCTAAGCGGTTATAAACGATAGAAACATTCTTCATGAAATCGGCGCCAAGTATGGATACGAGCTTCATAAAAACTCGATAAACAGGCTGCGGCGGATGAAATAGACGCGCTAGAAACGCAAATCGGTTCTCGAAACTTGCATTGACCGGCAGAAATTCCTCCCGACCGTCCGACGGAACTCCGAGGAAAGCAAGGGTGTCTTCGTATACATCTCGTGGATTGGCTTTGAAATCGTCGAACAAAAACATCTTGACCTGCTCCCTCGGAAAAATGCCGAGTAATTTCTCGACATACTTACCAAACTGCCCCAACTCACCGTAAAGCAATAGCTCCACCTGGCGGGCGCACTTGGGAATACATTGTCCATTCTTCCGCAACGCCTGCAGCTCCCAGGCTTTCGCTAGATCAGGCTCATCTTCGCGTAAGAGGCTGAGATTCAATTGATGATAAGACTCTACAAAATCCACAGGATGCCGTAAGGTCAGGATCACTTTCGCCGCCGGGTCGTAGGCGCGCATCTTTTGGAAAGCCACTTTCGAGAACAGATAGAATGGCGAGGCCTCTCCCACTGCCAGGTGCCGGTCGCTAGCCTTGGCGAAAACTTTGTGATAGTCCTCGATGGATCGGAAAGCTATTTTCTGTACGTTGGGAAAGTCGGTGGCAAAATAGTTCAATTCCTTTACTTCCGACATAAAAATACGCGGGTGCATGGAGAGATAGGTATAAAGCGCTGTGGTGCCGCAACGCGGCGCGCCTGAGACGAAAAAATTCGGACGTTTCATAGCCCTTTGGCCTTTCTGCAAGGGGATTTCACATTCACTCTTTCTTTGATGGGCTAAATTTTTTGCGCCAATACGGTAATGTTGCGAGCGTGGTCTATTTCGACAAAGCGGCCAGACTTTACCAACTCTTCGATTAATTGCCTCGGCCCAAGATCGGGATTTTGAGAATCGTCGAACGCGATCACTGCGTTTTTCGCTAAGTGAGGAAACCAGCATTCGAAATCCCTTTTCACACCATCATACGAATGGTCGCCATCAATCCACAGCAGACCCACTTTCTTATTCCAGTTGGGCGCGACGATTTCACTGCTCAAGTTAACAAGCCTGACCATGTGATAACTGCTGGTATCGAGCATACACTGGTAAAAAGCACCGCGGTCGGCAGATCCGAATTTTCCTCCCAAAACGCCTGTGTAACTTTCGTGTGGCTCAATGGCATAAACGGGGAGTTTGTTCCCATCCATGGAGCCGCGGCTCAACATTGTGGTTGAACGACCCCGATACGAACCGACCTCGATGATGCACTCGCCTTGGGCTTGTTTCGCGAGGTT
>CAYZIQ010000106.1:6305-7529 GCA_964478375.1 uncultured Chloroflexus sp.
ATGGCCAATGCTTGCACGCCGACCACCGGTAGTCCCTCCGAGAGCGAGGGCATAAACAAGATGTCGCTCTTCGAGAAATGCGCCATCACCTCTTCGGGCGTCACCCAGCCTAGGAGCGTGAAGCGCGCTTCCAGGCTGTGCCTGGCAATGGCTTGCCGCACATTATCCATCAGGGGGCCATCGCCAAGCATGACGCAGCGCCATTCTAAATCCTTCAATTCAGCCAACACTGCAATGACCTGCAAGGGATTCTTCTGTGGCATGAATCGCCCGGCGAAGATGATGGTTGGCGGATTTTGTACCACGATCTGCTCCGCTTGCAGGCTTTGCAGGTCGACGCCATTCGGGATGACACGAATATCTACCGGATAATGCTGCAAGGCCAGTTGACGGGTGAACTCACTGACGGCGATCACACGCCGCGCCGCCTTCCAGATCGGTGGCGTGAAGGGATACACCCAATGGAACCAGTCGCCGGTCTTTTCCGGGACGCCGCCGGGAACGTCGCCGAGGTGGGCGGTCAGCACGTACGGGACCCGCGTCAGGCGCGACAATGCCCAAGCCAATGCACCGGCCGGAACGGCAAAGTGGACGTGGATCGCGTCGGGGTGCCAGCGGCGGATTAAACGGTAGCCAGCCAAAAGTCCGATGAGAACGTAAGCGGCCATAGTCCCCATGTCAGCCTTGTAAGATTGTCGTCGCAATGAAGGGATGCGGATCACCTGTACGCCATCCACATTTTCCTGACGTGGCAGGCCTTTCAGGTGAGCAGTCAATACGGTGACTTCATGGCCGCGCTTCACTAGACCCTGGCTGATGTCTTGCGCCGCCCTTCCGCCGCCCCCGCCAACTGGCGGAAATTCGTGAACTAGAACCAGAATGCGCATGGGGCTAACGATTTTCGGAGGGCGGGTTGATCACCTCCCTCACTGTGTATGTGGGCTTATGCTGGGATTCGTGATACGTGCGAACCAATAGCTCAGCGATCAGTCCCATCAGAATGGATTGAAAGCCGAGGATGAAGAACATGACGCTCATCTGGAAGAACGGCGAGGCGAGCACCGAGATGTTGAAAAAGACGCGTCGGATCATCAAGACCAACAGCGTCAGTGTGCTGATGAGCATCAACCCGATGCCGGTCCCGCCGAACAGGTAGATGGGCTTGGCGGCATAGCTGAGCAAGAACTTGACTGTGAACAAATCGAGCAGGACTTTTACGGTGCG
>CAYZIQ010000106.1:7629-10770 GCA_964478375.1 uncultured Chloroflexus sp.
AAGTTGCGCCGCAGGATGACCACCCGCACGTGTGCCGCGTCTTTCTCGGCCAACGCTTTCAGTATACCGAGGCTGCCATCCTGGCTGCCATCGTCCACGAAGATGACTTCCCATTCGTGCGGCAGAGGTGTCAAGGCTTGATAGAGAGCCTCGAACAAAAGCGGCAGGTTCTCTTCTTCGTTATAAACCGGGACGATGAGCGACAGTTTCACGGTTTCCTCAGATAGACCCTCAAATCGCTCTGGACGCAAGAGCCAAGGGGCTGCTGAATGCGATACACATCATAGTTACCTCTGGAAGTATAAATTTCCCAAGAGGGAGAAATGGCTGGTCTTTGGATGACAATTACATCGGCCGCCTGTATCCATTGGGATGCCAACTCTTCATTCCAGAGGCCTGCGCGGAAAAGATCGTCGGGATTTCCCCCAGTGCGGAAGCTGAAATGCCCATTGATCTGCGGGGGAAATATTTGTGCTCCAGGTAAATATAGCAGCAGCGTCGTAGCGAAAGTGCTCGAAGAGCCGCTGTCCCAATATACTTTACTACCAGGAGGAATCAGGCTTGCGAGCTGCGCGCCTGTTGTCTCGTATGAGGCGATCACATCTCCACCACAATCGTAGGCAAAGCGACCGCCTCCAAGTAACAGGGAGGGTGAAAGCAGCGCGCCCGCGAGGAGAAACACAAGCGCAGCAGTAAATTCGAAAGAGGGCCTGAACAGTGGAAGCCTCTTTAGCAAATAGAACAGCATCAAGGCAAGCAGAATGACAAGGATCCCAACGAGCAAGCCTGCGGCAGTAGGGATCAATTGCCTAAAGGCCTCGTAACTTTCCAGATAACTCCAGCCATATTTGTTCCCCAAAACTCTCCATAGCGGGACAGTGCCTGGCAGGAATTGGAAATTCCTCATGCGAGGAACGAGAGACTTTAGAACAGAATCAATCGTGTCCTTCAGGGAAAGGTCTTCATACGCAGAATATCCCAAGCCGGCCGTCAGGATCAAGATAAGCAGGATAAGCGCAGCGGTTCTCAGCGAAGAATGTCTCCTCTCCCAAGAGCGGAAGGATATTGCCAACACGATGATTCCCAACGGGCTAAAAAACGCAATATATTCAGCATAACAGAATACACAGACATTGTTGCCCAATGATGCCCAGGCATGAGTCAGCCAAAGCACGCCAAGCAGGGCCGAAACAAACAAAGCCGAACGAAAATCAAAGTCGCTTTTCCATTTCTTCCTGCGCGCCCAGAAGAGGAAAGCAAGCGTCGTTCCCGCCATCACAATGAAGTGATAGCGGTATCCCTGGAAAAAGGCAAATAGACGGCCTGACGCGCTGATACTCTCACTAGCGACGGGCGTACTGCCGGCCAGTTCCCGCCATGGGTCCAACAATGGCGTCAGGCTTTGTGGCAGCCAGGGCGTCCATAACTGTAATATGTTCGGCCAGAAAAGGGCATGGATTCCGATGATAACCACTCCTGAAGCCAGGGCTGCCAACCATCCTGCCTTACGTCCATGCTGCCAAAAGATATACAGAATCAATAGAGGCGCTACCGGCAGAAGATTTTGCCGCGTCATAACCACAATCCCCGAAAGAACGCCTGCCAGGGTCAATTGCCATAAGGGACGCTTTGTTCCTAACGTAAGCACCATGATCCAGGTAAGCATACAAGCTACAACCACTTGTGTGCCTGCCAGACTATAATCCTTGACGACCCAAGGATTTAACGCTACAGCCCATACGGCGAGCGCTGCCCACCAATGCCCTCCCAGCCGACGCGTGACGAGCCATAGACCTAGGAGCATCAGAAGACCAATGAAGATGGCAAAGTAACGTCCTGTCCGCAGCCCAGGCCCAAACCAGGTTTGAATATATCCATAGATCAGGAATGACAGAGGCGCTTTGTTCGTCCAAGGGCCGTAGTCTTGAAAAGGCACGTACTTGCCCGTCGCGTACAAATATCCCTTGTACAGATATGCCGCCTCATCCACCATGGAGGCCAGCGTATGAGCATAGATAGCGGACTGAAAAAAATATAAACATCCCCCAAATAGGGATAATAGTCCAGCCAGCCAAGACCAGGATGGTGGCCGGAGAATTTTTTTCATTTTCACTAAGTTGACGAAACGTCTCACTGCTTGTACTGTCTCAAATCAGCTTGGACCATCATCTCGACCAGTCCTTTGAAATCTACTTTTTGACGCCAGCCGAGAATTTGGCGGGCCTTACTTGGATCGGAAACCAGCAGATCCACCTCAGCGGGGCGGTAATAGCGCGGGTCTTGGGTGACGTAATCCTTATAGTTCAATCCGACGCAACCGAAGGCGATTTCGCAAAATTCGCGCACGGAGTGGGTCTCGGCGGTGCCGACCACGTAATTGTCCGGCTTGTCTTGTTGCAGCATCAGCCACATCGCCTCGACATAATCACCAGCAAAGCCCCAGTCGCGGCGCGCCTCCAGGTTGCCCAGCCGGAGTTCATCCGCCAATCCAAGCTTGATGCGGGCAACGCCGTCTGAGATCTTGCGCGTCACGAATTCCAGCCCGCGCCGGGGGCTTTCGTGGTTGAACAGAATTCCGGAGACGGCGAACATGCCATACGACTCGCGGTAATTGACCGTAATCCAGTGACCATAAACTTTCGCGACCCCGTACGGGCTGCGCGGGTAGAAAGGCGTTGTCTCCCGCTGAGGCACCTCTACTACCTTGCCGAACATCTCGCTGCTGGAAGCCTGATAGAACCTGGCTTGGGGGACAACTGACCGGATGGCTTCCAGCAAGCGCGTTACGCCCAGAGCTGTCACCTCGCCGGTCAGAACAGCCTGGCCCCAGGAGGTCATCACGAACGATTGCGCTGCCAGGTTGTAGATTTCATCTGGCCGGTATTCCTCCAGAATGAGCATCAGCGAGCTTTGATCGTGCAGGTCGCCCTGAACGATGGTAATCTCATCCTGGATGTGCTGGATGCGCTCGAATGTCACCGTGCTGGAACGGCGTACCATCCCGACAACTTGGTAGCCCTTGGCGAGCAAAAATTCAGCCAGATAGGAGCCATCTTGACCAGTAACGCCGGTGATCAATGCTGTAGGCACATCTACTCCGTTTGCTCGAATTTCGACAATTGGATTGTAATCGCTCCTCGC
>CAYZIQ010000107.1:0-10134 GCA_964478375.1 uncultured Chloroflexus sp.
CTTTAGCAGTGCTTAAAAAATTGTTTTCAGGACACTAAAATGAGCAAGTCAGGTGACTTCGGTCATATTGTTGATTATACCCGCTTGCGGAAGTTTGGGTTTTACTGTATCCTATTAGCATTGAATGGTTAGAATATCCATTCAATTCGTGTCATTCGATGCGAAAATTCAACTCGAGGCATTCGATGCAAAAAATAACCTTCCCGCAGGATTTCGTCTGGGGAGTCGCCGCCTCTGCCTATCAAATCGAAGGGGCATGGAATGAGGACGGCAAAGGCCCATCCATCTGGGACACCTTCTGCCACACGCCCAGTAAGATCGCCAACGGCGAGACCGGTGACGTGGCCATTGATCACTACCACCGGTATAAGGAAGACGTGGCGCTGATGGCCGAACTCGGCATCCAGGCGTACCGATTTTCTGTATCCTGGAGCCGCGTTATTCCTGAGGGTGTGGGAACGGTCAACCAGAAGGGGCTGGATTTCTATGACCGGCTGGTAGACGAGTTGCTCGAACGCAAAATCGAACCGTTCGCTAATTTGTACCACTTCGACCTGCCGCAGGCATTACAGGACCGAGGTGGCTGGCCGAAAAGACGAACCGCGTCTGCCTTTGCCGACTATGCTCGCGCCGTCACCGAGCGACTCTCCGACCGCGTCCACACTTTCATCACGCACAACGAGCCTTGGGTCACTGCTGCAGCCGGCTACTTCGACGGCAGCCACGCGCCGGGGATCAAAGATCCGGTGGCAATGTTCAAGGCCATGCACCACCTGCTGCTCTCGCATGGACTGGCCGCTGAGGCCATACGCGCCGCGGCGAAGAAGCCGGTCAAGGTGGGCATTGTACTCAATCTTAATCCGGTGCATCCGGCATCGGACTCTAAGAAGGATCGTGATGCAGCTTACCGCATGGATACAGTCTTGAATCGCGCCGTGCTCGACCCGCTGCTCAAAGGGACGACGCCGATGCAAGAACTTGCCTTCGGCAAGATGTTCACCAGCAACCTTATCAAGCCGGGAGATTTGGAAAAGATCCGCACGCTCGATCTGCTGGGCGTGAACTATTACACTCGCACGGTCGTCAAGAACGACCCGAAATTCCCTGTCATGGCTGCCTCACAGGTTCAACCGGAGGGCAACGAGTATTCGGGGATGTGGGAAATCTACCCGGAGGGTCTCTACGAGCTTTTGATGCGGGTATGGAAGGATTATTTCATCGGGCCTATCCCCCCTGCGCCCCCCTTCCCTGCAGGGGAAGGGGGGAATGGGGGGTTAGGTCCCGAGCTCATGGTCACCGAGAATGGCGTGCCGGTGCCGGACGGCCTCGACTTCGACGGACGCGTGCGCGACGAGCGCCGCATCCGCTATCTCAAGAATCACATCGCCCAAGTGCACCGCGCCATCGCAGACGGCGTGCCGGTGAAAGGCTACTTCCACTGGTCGTTGATGGACAACTTCGAGTGGGCGCTGGGATATAGCCAGCGCTTCGGGCTGATCTACGTGGATTTCAAAACGCAGAAGCGCACGGTGAAGGATAGCGGGTGGTGGTTTTCGAGCGTGATTCGGGAGAATGGCTTTATGCCTTAGCCACGGAATACACGGATTTTCACGCTAGACAATTCCTTTCCAAGTCAGAGGCCGCATGAAAAAACTGGTTGTTATCATCGCTGTTCTCGTATTGTTGCTTGCCTGGGTTTCTCCGGTTTCCGCCGACAATGCCCTCCGTGTCTATTACGCCGGGCCAGTGGTGAGCGTGCGAACCGCCCTCGAACTGGCAAATTTCACATTGGTGGACGACCCGGCCCAGGCGGATGTGCTTATCCTGAACGGCGTCATCCCGGACCCGGCAGGGATCACGGCGCGACTGGAACAGGGTGCGGGGCTGGTGCTGCTCCTCGGCCCAGACATGACCGCCGCGGATGTGGAGGCTGTCATCGGCATCCCGATCACGCTCGAGGCGCGCGCCGACGCCGTCAGCCTGACCGAGATCAAGATTGACGACCCGCTAGTAACGCAAATCATCTGGAACGGCGCGCCGCAGGTACGCGAGCGCGCCAGCGTGATGACGCCCATGTCCTCGGTCCAGCCACTGGTCAGCGCGTATGAGGATGGTGAGTGGATCTTATGGGCCGCGAGGCCAAACGTCTATATTTTCGATGCCTACCTGACGAATGACTACAATCCGCAGATCCAGGAGTGGGCGTATTTCAAATATCTGATCTACCATCTCGTCGAACGCGCTGCTGGCCGGACTCCGCTCTCGTTCGCCGATTATCCGGCGTCGCCTGTTCCGCACGCGGCGGAGCGGAATATCTTGCTGGCAGTGATGGGGCTGATGCTAATCACCACCTTTGGCGCCTTCTTCCTCGTGCGGCACTACAGCCTAAAGCACCCCGAGGAGTTGGATAAAATTGTCTCGGACCGCAACAGGTTCGAGGTCCGCGAAGCGAAGACAGAATGGGAAGATGTTGGTTTCCACCGCCCGCTCGGCGGTTTCCTCGTCGCTCTGAGCATCGGCCTCATCCTGTTCATCCCGCTCATCATCTACCAGAACCTGATCCTGCCCTCCTTCATCCTGCCCTCGGCTCAGGCGCTCGGCATCTGGGGGCGCGTGACGCAGTTCTTCAACCTGGCTTGGCTGTTCTTCGACATGGGGACGAGCGTGGCATTCATTAAATACCTGTCCGAGTACCGCGTGCGTGACCCCAAAAGGGGCATTCAATACGGACAGGTGTTCGTCTGGTGGCAGGCGCTTTCTGGGGCGGTGCAGGTGGCGCTGGTCATCGGATTGGCAAGCACGCTGGCGCCGAAATCGGCCTTTGCGTTGTACGCCTGGAGTGTGATTATCCATGCCTTCATCCAAATCCCCGGTTTCTATCAAATCTTCCGCCACGCGCTGACCGGTTTCCAGCGGCTCGACTACAGCCGCCTGCTCGATATCGGACTGAATGTGATTCTACCGATGCTCGTCCAACCGATATTCGTGACCATCATGTTCGCCTGGGGGCGCACGCAGCCGGTTTTCGGCGGGGCGATGGGCGGCCTGCTCGGTATGGGCATTGCCGCCTACGCCGCCGAGTTGCTGACGTTCTTTTGGGGCATGTGGCTCTATCGCCGGGTCGGGTACAACTCGCGCATCCTGTTCCTGGCGCACTTCGACTGGGAGGTGATCAAGACCAGCTTCAAGTTCGGTGTCTTCGAGATGCTCGGCTCGGCCGCCTGGTCGTTCGGGCAGGCAATGGAGATCGCCATTACCCAGGCGCGCCTCGTCAACTATGCCGAGATCTGGGGCAACTGGGGCATGGCGCAGAATTTCATCTTCGCCTTCAATGTCACACAGACGCTCAATGATGGGGTGATGCCGGCCATCTCGGAGGCCATCTCGAACGGCAAACGCATCCTGAGCCAGTATTACAGCGTGATGGCCTATAAATACAACGCCCTGCTCAGCGCTTTCATCGGGGCGGTGCTGCTGGCAGTGGCGCCAAAATTCATTCTTGGCTCGACTGGCGTGGAATTCGAGCGCGCCGCTATTTATGTCATCCCGCTCACCATCTGGGGCGCGGTGCAGTTCCCCTCATGGGTGGGCATAACGTGCAGTTGGGCGCGAACAAACCGTATCTCAAATCCATCCTGGTCTTCTCGGAACAGATCATACGGGTGGTGTTGGCCTGGATCTTGCTGGCGCGTTTTCAGGTTGCGGCGCTGGTCATCGCCTATTTCGTTGGCTTGTTCGCCAAAGGCATCACGGCCTATTTTGTAAACCACAAATTATGCTTTCCTCAGCGTTTCTACGCCTGGCAATCGCTGGTCGCACCGCTGCTGGCAGCCGCCGCACACTACGGCATCCTATCCCTGATCAACGGCTTCATCTGGCAAGGCGACCAGATCACCAGCGTGTTGATCTTCCTGATCGGCATCCTGCCGAGTTTTCCGCTTTTCATGTTCCTGTACGGATTGTTCGGCGGGAGGGATAAGGATACGCTCGACGAACTGAAAGAGGCAGTCGCACTGACCGGCGCGATGCGCTGGATAACGCACTGGGGCTTCTACGAGCCGACCCACCTCGGCGCGCGCCTCAGTCCGCTTCACGGACGATTCCCGATCACAAACCGGACCGAGGCAATGGAAGAGGCGAGAAAACTAACGGAGGAGAAAGTGAAGCTATGAACCCACCCAAAATGATCCTTGCTTTAGTGCCGCATCCCGATGACGCCGAATTTTATGCCGGAGGGACAATCGCCAGGATTATCGCGGAGGGAGCGCAGGCGGTGATCGTGGTCGCCACTGATGGGTGCAAGGGTTCTTTCCAACATAACAGTGAAACCCTGATTCGCCTGCGCGCCGAAGAAGCCAAACGGGCAGCCGCTGTGCTGGGCGCCGAGCCGCCGGTCATGCTGGGACACGCCGATATGGGCTTGGACTCCCTGCCGCCCGGCCTCCTGCGCGAGCAGTTCGTTCGGCTGATCCGCCGATACAAACCCAATGTGGTCATTGCCGAAGACCCATTTGCGCCCGACGAAGTCCACCCTGACCACCGTGCCGTGGCCTGGGCTGCCTCCGACGCCATCGCCTACGCCTCGCTGCCGTTGGTGCATCCTGAGCATCTGGCCGAAGGGCTGCAACCCCATTTTGTTCCCGAAAAATATTTCTATGCAGAAGACCCCTCCACCGTCAACAAGATCATTGATATCAGTGATACGATGGAAAAGAAACTGTCAGCTCTGGCCGAGCACAAGACCCAGATGGCTTTCCTGGTCGAGGACGTGCTCCGGCAGGCGCGCCTGGCCGGGCTGGATTTGGATGCACTGTTGGGAGAACCCTTGAACGATCCTATGACAGCCGTCGCCTGGGCATTGAAAGCGCAGGCAAGCAAGGTTGGACAAAAAATCAGCGTCCAGTATGGCGAGGCTTTCCGCTATGCGCGCTTCCATCCTTTTGTCGAGTCGCTGCTGCCCTCACCCCCTGTCCCTCTCCCTAAAAGATAAGAGAGGGGAACACGCTCCCCCTTCTCTCTCCCAGTTCTTGGGAGAGAGAAGGGGGCAGGGGGGATGAGTGAGGGCAAAGTCGCAGCCCTCACCCCCTGCCCCTCTCCCAAAAAGTGGGAGAGGGGAGAAGGAGATGGCAGGATGAAAAACGAACAAAGGATACGAACCTCCGCAGGCACCCAGCAACGCGCCAAAGAATTGCGCCGGAAAATGACGGCTGCCGAGAAAATTCTCTGGGAACGCCTGCGCAATCGCCAACTCGGCGGTTACAAATTTCGCCGCCAGCACCCGCTTGGCCCATTCATCACCGATTTCTACTGCGCTGAAAAAAGATTGGTCGTGGAGTTTGATGGCGATATCCACGATCTGCAAAGAGAGCAAGATGAACAGCGGACGCGCCAGTTCGAAGAGTTTGGTTATCGGGTCATTCGGTTTCGGAACGAAGAAGTCGAAACCAACATTGCTCTAGTTCTCAGGAAAATCTTTGAAGCCTGCGAACTCCCTTCTCCCAAAATTGGGAGAATGGTCGGGGATGAGAGCAGACAGGATAATTGGAGGTAAATTCAAATGACCACCATCACCCTCTCTGATGGCCGTATTCTCGGCTACGCCGAATACGGCGATCCAAGCGGCAAGCCCGTTTTCTTTTTTCACGGCATCCCTGGCTCACGTGTTTTCCACCCGCTGGAGGAAATCACCAAAAAGATGGGCGTTCGCCTGATCTGCGTCGAGCGTCCCGGCTACGGCATCTCGACCTTCCAACCCCGGCGTTGCCTTCTTGACTGGCCGGATGACATCGCTCAACTCGCTGATTCGCTGAATCTCGACTCGTTCGCTGTAGCCGGGCATTCCGGCGGCGGACCGTATACGGCTGCCTGCGCCTATAAATTGCCTGACCGCCTCACTGCCGCAGCCATCTTGAGCGGACTCGGGCCGCTGGAGACGCCCAACGCGACTGCCGAGATGTCACCCATGCAAAAGTTCGCCTTTTCCTTCGGTCGCTACGTCCCATGGCCGTTGTGGTGGCTGTTTGTCTGGCAGTCTTATCACCTGGGAAAAGACGACCCCGCGGCGGTCATGGAGCGAGACGCCGCCACTCGTCCAGCCGCCGACGCAGCCCTGTGGGAACACCCGGAAATCCGCCAGGTCTGCTATGCGAGCACGGCCGATGGCCTGCGGAACGGGACGCGCGGCCTCGCCTGGGACTTGCGGATCATCACCAAGCCGTGGGGGTTCCGGCTGGAAGATATTCGTGTGCCGGTCTACATCTGGCAAGGCACAGACGATAACCTGACTACCATCCCGATGGCACGTTACATGGCCGATAAAATTTCCAACTGCAAAGCCACCTTCTGCGAAAGCGAGGGGCATTTGCTACTGTTTCCGCATTGGGAAGAAATCCTCGACGCAATTTGTAAAGCGTAACCCCATTCACCACTCACTTGACACATGACACTTGATACCTGACACAAGGCACCTGACACCCGACACTTAACATCGGAGCACCCTCATGACCACACTTCATCTGGTATCCCATACCCACTGGGACCGCGAATGGTACCTCACCTTCCAGCAGTTCCGGCTGAAGCTCGTCCATTTGACAGATGGCCTGCTCGACATCTTGGAACAAGATAAGAATTACAAACATTTCATGCTCGATGGCCAGACCATCGTCCTGGACGATTACCTGCTCATGCGCCCGGAGCGCGAGGCCGACCTGCGTCGGTACATCCAAAATGGCCGCATCCTCGTCGGCCCCTGGCACATCCTGCCGGATGAGTTCTTGGTCAGCCCGGAGGCGATCATCCGTAACCTGCTCGAGGGCGATCGTACCTGTCGAAGGTTCGGTTCCAAGATGATGGTCGGTTACATCCCCGACCCATTCGGGCACATCGGGCAGATGCCGCAAATCCTGCGCGGATTCGGAATCGAGACCGCCTGCGTCCAGCGCGGACCCGCAGACGAACCTTGCGAATTTTGGTGGGAAGCGCCGGATGGATCACGCGTCTTCATGGCATACCTGCGCGATGGTTACGGCAACGCAGCCTTGCTGCCCGCCTCCGAACCTGAACGCTTTACAGCCCTCGTCCGCGAAGAGCGCGACAACCTCGCGCCTCACTCCGCTGCTGACCATCTTCTGTTGATGTACGGTACCGATCACATGGAGCCGCCGCCTGAGACCGCCAGGGCTATCGCGTACACAAGGGGAAAATTAAACGGCGATATATTGATTCACTCGACCTTGCCCGCCTACATCGCCGCTGTTCAGAAATCGCTGCGCAAAACACACTACTCACTGCCAGTCGTGACCGGAGAACTACGTCAGTGCAAACGTTCACACCTGCTGCCCGGCGTCCTCTCCACGCGAATGTGGATCAAGCAACGCAACCGCGCCTGCGAGACACTGCTGGAGAAATGGGCCGAGCCGTTTTCAACGTTTGCAAGTTGGAACGTTGGCAAGTTGGCAGGTTTGAATGTTCAAACGTTCCAACGTTCCAACCTTCCAACCTTCCAACATATCTCCAACCCCGCCCCGATTGTTCGCCAAGCCTGGCATCTTCTTATGGAATGTCATCCCCACGACTCCATCTGCGGCTGCTCGATTGACCAAGTGCACGACGAGATGAAAGTCCGCTTCGATCAAGTGGATCAGATTGGCGAGGAGATCACCCATCAATCACTCGAAACCCTCGCCGCCTCCATCAACACGGCATCCAACATCTGTCACTCGTCACCCGCCGCAATCGTAATTTTCAATCCCACCACCGGGCCGCGCACCGACTTGGTGACGGCCAGAGCGGGATGCAAGGGCGAGTTCGAGATTGTGGATGAACAAGGGGAGGCCATCCCTTACCAGATGTTTGGCTCGAGCAGCCAGGACTTGATCAACGCGGTGATGAGCAAGAGGGAATTGAAAAGCGGCCTAGCCATGATCCACGAGGGTCGAATCCTCGGCAAAGTGATCCACGAGGTCGCCATCCAGCGCGAGGGAAGTCAGGTACAGCTCGAGGTGGTTCTGGCCGATTCGGGCCAATTAGATCTGGCTGCTTGGGAAAAGGGCATGAGCGAGATCGAAGCGCTACTGGCCGATCCAACCGTGACCACCTTTCACGCCCGCGCCTATTCGACCCCGGCCGCTGAGTTCGTTCTGCTGGCAAAGGACGTGCCCGGCCACGGTTACAGGACATTCTGGCTGCGACCCCTCCCCGCCAGCCTCATCCAACCTGTCAAGGTTGGCACCCTCGCCCGCTTGCTGATGCCCCTTGCCAGCCTCATGGCGCGCCTGCCATTTCTCGAACGCCTGCTCGGCCGCCCGAAAGCCGCCCGGCCTCCCTTTGTCATCGAAAACGAGTACCTCCACGTCGAGGCCTCGCCCGCCGATGGCACATTGACCGTGAAAGACAAACGAACCGGCACAGTTTATTGCGGCCTGAACCAATTTGTGGATGGCGGTGACTGCGGTGACGAGTACAACTACTCGCCGCCTCCTTCCGACTTTCAGCCTGCGGCGCGTTTAAAGCACGTTTTCCTGGCCTCAGGCCCCGTCCGTCAAACCCTCAGCATTGAACTTGATCTTCCCACCCCCGCTTCCCTTGCCCCAGACCGGAAGTCGCGCTCGAAAGAGATGACCGTCATCCACATCGCGTCACACATCACGCTCACCGCGGGCGTTCCTCGCGTGGACATCCGCACCGAGGTGGAAAACCACGCCCGCGACCACCGCCTGCGCGTTCACTTCCCCACGCCGTTCGCCGTGACCGAGGCTGATTATGATAGCCATTTCGAGGTGATCCGCCGTCCAATCGGCCTGCCGGAATTCGACGAGACCTGGATCGAGCAGCCCCGGCCGGAGGTCCCGCAACGCGCTTTCACCGTTATTTCGGATGGCAAGATCGGGCTGATGATTGCCAACCGCGGCCTGCCCGAGGTCGAAGTCATGAGAAACCCGTTTTCTCAAAGAAAACGGGTTTCGGAGAACGGGGTCGAAATAGCGCTCACGCTGCTGCGCTGCATCAACTGGATCTCGCGCGACGATTTCGAGGGGCGCAGAGGTCACGCCGGGCCGATGACCTCTGCGCCCGGTGCGCAGATGATCGGCAGGTGGGAGTTCGATTATTCCATCATCCCTGTAGGACAAGATGCTATCTTATCCTACAACCAGGCATACGCGTTCGAAGCCCCACTGCGCGCCGTGAGCACCGGTTTGCACGACGGTACATTGCCCGCCAGCGGCTCTTTCGTAGAAGTCTCGCCGCATGAATTCGTGATTTCGGCTGTCAAAGAAGCGGAGGATGGAAAAGGCTGGCTGGTGCGCGGTTACAACACCAGCGGCAAGGAAATCAACGTGACGCTCAAGTCCTGGCGCAAATGCCGGCGCGTCGCGCGCGTAAACCTGGCCGAGGAAAAGATGTCCGCACTGAGGCCCGCCAGCGATGGTCGTGTGGAGTTTACAGCTCGCGCTCATGAAATCGTTACGATCATGTGGAACGACTGAATTGCACTGTGGTATATTGCGCAAGTGAACAAAGTCACAATGCCGGTGGGGAGCATTACAGAAACTTCAATGACTGCATTGCAGCCCTGATCGTCGTTCTGCCCACTTGACTTAACGCGTTGCCGGCGTAACCGTCCGGTGAGCGTCGTTCGTTCCATCGCAAGGCTGTGAGAAAGGTTAAGTGAAACATGAAGCGAGCCAGGTTGTTGTTGCTCACTGTTCTGATCATTGTAACCACCTTCCAGTCGTCCTGTGAAACGCCCGCTCGCGCCCAACCAAAAGAATATCTTCTGGTAACGCTCGATTGGGTGAACGTAAAAAATTCCACTACGCACCTTGGGATGAAACGCCAGACGAATTGTTCTTTTTCGTCACTGCATGGGATAACGACGAATGTCAGCGCCGCGGACCGCTATTCGCCATTGGTCAAAGCAATGGGAGAAATCACCAGTCTGTGGGGAAAACACATCAAGGCTCCCCAAACAGTATTTTCTGTTGCTTATCGCAGCTCTGAGCTATTCGATCCAATTTGGGATAGCCCAACGAAGAAAACGGACTGGGGAGGAGCCACAAACGGTCATCCGGTCGAATTCTTCCTATGCAACCAAGCAAGTTATGCTCCGGGGAAGAGCTGCAGCGATGCAGTTGC
>CAYZIQ010000108.1:0-1064 GCA_964478375.1 uncultured Chloroflexus sp.
TGGAAGCCGCTGCTGCAAGAATTGTGGGACGGGCTCCCCACGCCGTCTCACTGCTATACGATTTTCCTCGCCTCCATGTAAAACCGCTTCTCGCGCGCCTCGCCCATCGAGAACGTCTTGCGCGGCAGGACTATTGTTTCTTCGCAAACTCGATCAACTTCTCCGCCACCTCGGCCCCGACGCGCCCCTGGGCCTCGTGTGTGGCCGCGCCGATGTGCGGCGAGCAGATGACGTTGTCCAGTTTGACAAGTTTCCAATCGGTGGGCGGTTCCTCGGCGAACACGTCCAAGGCGGCGCCGGCCACCTTTCCGCTGACTAGCGCATCGTACAGCGCGATCTCGTCCACGATGCCGCCGCGGGCGCAGTTGACCAGCCGCACGCCGCCCTTCATCCTCTCGAACTGGGCTTTGCCGATCATGTTCGCCGATTCCTTCGTCTTCGGCAGGTGCAGGCTGATGTAATCGGATTTCGCCAATAGCTCATCCAACCCTACCAGTTGGACGTCCTCGGCTTCCTTCACGTACGGGTCGTAGGCGAGCACAGTCATGCCCAGGGCGCTGGCGCGTTTGGCGACTTCCCGGCCAATGTTGCCAATCCCGATCAAACCGAGTGTCTTGCCACCAAGCTCGTCGCCCTCGAAGGCCCTCTTCTCCCATTTCTCAGCTTTCATGGTGGCAGTGGCCTTGTAGAGCGAGCGCGCCAACATGAACATGTAACCGACCGCTAGCTCCGCCACTGAAACGGAGGAGGCCTTGGGCGTGTTCATCACGGTGATGCCTTTTGAGCGGGCATAATCGGCGTCAATGTTGTCCAGGCCGACGCCGCCGCGCACGATCACCTTCAGGTTGGGACAAAGGTCAATCAACGGTTGGCGGATTTTGGTCCGGCCGCGCACCACGCAGCCATCGTAAGCCGGCAAGACAGCGGTCAGCTCCTCGGGTGTGATCTCGAAATTCGTATCCACCGTCAGCCTGGCGGCGCGCATCCGCTCAATGGCATCCAACTCAGTTTTGTCGCAGATCAAGATTTTCATACGTTCCTCCTGGTACTTTGGTATTTTGGGT
>CAYZIQ010000108.1:1164-9929 GCA_964478375.1 uncultured Chloroflexus sp.
CAAGCGCGTTTTCAACTTCAACCCCGGCCCGGCCATTCTTCCGCTACCGGCGCTGAAACAGGCCCAAGAAGAGATGCTCGATTACAAAGGCACAGGCATGTCCGTGATGGAGATCAGCCACCGCTCGAAGGAATTCGAGGCCATGATCCAGACCGCAGAAGCCGATTTGCGCGCCTTAATGAACATCCCGGCCAATTACAAAGTGCTCTTCCTGCAAGGTGGTGCCAGCCTGCAATTCACAATGGTACCGATGAACCTGCGGCCAGCCGGTGCTTCTGCCGATTATATCCTGACCGGTTCTTGGGGTAAAAAGGCTTTCAAAGAAGCCCAAAAACTCGGAGCCGCGCGCACCGCAGCGACAGTCGAAGCCAGTAACTTCGACCACCTCCCCGCCCAATCCGAGCTAGCGCTGGACCCCAAGGCTGCTTACCTGCACTTCACCTCCAACGAGACCATCCACGGCGTGGAATATTTCAGCGAGCCGGTTCCCCCAGCTGGGGTGCCGCTGGTATGCGACGCCTCGTCCGATTTCATCAGCCACCCGATTGACGTATCCAAATATGCCTTGATCTACGCCGGTGCGCAGAAGAACGCCGGCCCAGCGGGCGTGGTCATCACTATTATCCACGATGACCTTCTAGACAAAGTCCCGGCTAACCTGCCGGTTATGTTGGATTACAAGGCGATGGCCGCGGACGGCTCGCGATATAACACGCCACCCTGCTGGTCGGTTTACATCGTCGGCCTGGTGCTGAAATGGCTCAAGGGAATCGGCGGTCTGCCCGAAATCGCCCGTCGCAACCAGGCCAAGGCAGCGCTGGTTTATAAAGCCATTGACGAGAGCGGCGGCTTTTATCGCGGCCACGCCAAAGCGGATAGCCGATCGGTGATGAATGTCACCTTCCGCCTGCCCAACGAGCAATTGGAAGAGCAGTTTGCCTCGGAGGCCAAGAAGCGCGACCTGATCGGCTTGAAAGGTCATCGCTCGGTCGGCGGCCTGCGCGCTTCGATGTATAACGCCCTGCCCCTCGAAGGCGCACAATCGCTGGTCGAGTTCATGAAGGAGTTCCAACAGAAGAATGGGTAGGCTCTTCTCGTTTATAATTGCCTGGATGGACGCCTTCTTCCTCGACCCGCAGGTTCCGCGCCTCCCACCCGAGAAGACCCGCATCCTCGACCTGCGCGCCGAACTTTACCCAGATAGCCGCCGCGTGCGCGTCAGCCTAGAATTGACGCCTTTCCAGCAGTGTCCCTACATCGAGCTTGCCTTGTGCGATCCCGAAGGGAACGAGGCCAGCTCCGCCAGCATTATCGAGCCAATGGGCTGGAGGCTCGAGCTCACCATGCACATCCGCGTCCTGAGCGAAGCGACCGAAGGGAGCGAAGTCGAAGGGCCGCGCCCCACGCCAGGCAGTTACACCCTCACCGCGGTCCTCACCTACCCGAACCTGGGCAAGATAGACCGCTGCGAAAGGTCTCTCCTCATTTCTGCCGTCGAACAATGACAACCAAGCCGTCTCCTCCCTATTTACTGATCACTGTTTACTGCTCACTGATCACTATCCTTGTAGCCTCCTGCGCGCCGACGTCCATACCCACACCTACGCCGCCTACGCCGACTCCCCTCCTGTCGCCAACCAAGACAGCGACTATCACCCTCTCCCCAACACCCGCCCCCACCCAAACGCCATACGTTATCACCGCCACCAGCGCGGTGACGCCCAGCCCGCGCGGCCTCTTTGTTCTTTCCTTAAACGAGGCCGGTCACGCACATTTATTCATTTACTCCCCTTTATCGCTGACCCTCACTCGCTTAACCGCTGATCCCTGGGACGACATCACTCCTGCCCTTAGCCCAGACGCCAGCCAAGTCGCCTTTGCCTCGCGCCGCAACGGCTACTGGGACCTCTACCTGCTCAAGCTGGGGACGGATGAAATCACCCGCCTGACGGACACGCCCGAATATGACGCCTCCCCCTCCTGGTCACCTGACGGGCAATGGCTGGCCTACGAAAGTTACACGGATGACAACCTGGAAATCCTCATCCGCTCGGCAACCGACCCAAACCAGGTACCCACTCGCCTGACCGAAAATCCCGCCGCCGATTTCTCTCCGGCCTGGTCGCCGAGAGCACCTGGCCGCCAGATCGCCTTCGTCTCCGACCGCAGCGGCGAGGACGAGATCTGGCTCGCCGACCTCGACCAAGCCAGTGTCGTCAATGTTAGCAACAAATGGCAAGGCAGCGCATCTCATCCCGTCTGGTCGCCGGATGGCGAAGAACTGGCCTGGGCGACGACGGATCCGTCCACTGGCCTCACCAGCATCCAGGTCTGGGATGCCCGTACGCCCGATCGCCCGGCGCGCACCGTCGGCGTGGGGGACTGGCCCGTCTGGCAGGACGCCTCCCATATCGCTGCCCGGATCACCACCGCGAACCAGGCCTACCTGACCGCTTACGCCGTCCCTTCCGGCGACCTCAGCCTGCCACCGCTATTGCTGCCAGACACACTGCGCGGACTCTCCTATGGACTGACGGTATTACCCAGCCCCCTGCCCCAGACCATGCAAGCGGCTGCCGCGTTCACGCCAACCGCGCTCTACCAACCGGTCGTCACTCCGCAGCCGGACGTCCCGGCCGGCCGCGGCGCGCTCGTGCCGCTACAAGATGTGCAGGCTCCCTATCCACAATTACAGGACACAGCGGACGAATCCTTCCAGACCCTGCGTCAGCGCCTCGCCGCCGAGACAGGCTGGGATATCCTCGCCAACCTGGAAAATGCTTACGTCCCCCTGACAACGCCCCTCGACCCCGGTCTGAGCGAGGATTGGCTCTACACCGGTCGCGCTTTCAGCCTGAACCCGGCGTTGGTCAGCGCGGGCCTGGTCAGCGTGGTGCGCGAGGATTTCGGCCAACAGACGTATTGGCGGATCTTTATCAATACCCGCGCCCAAGATGGCTCACAGGGTGAACCGCTGCATCAGCGTCCCTGGGATTTCAGCACGCGCTATAACGGCGACCCGACCGCCTTCGAGCAGGGCGGCAGCCTGATGAACGCCATTCCAAACGGATACTGGTTGGATTTCACCGCCCTGGCACTCCAATACGGCTGGGAGCGCCTGCCTGCCCTATCGAACTGGCGAACGTACTTCAACGGGGCGCGCTTCAACGAGTTTGCCCTGACCCAGGGCCTGACCTGGCGCGACGCCATGTTGGAACTCTATCCGCCCGAGGCGCTGATCACGCCGACGGCAATCGTTCCCCCTACCCGTACGCCCACCCGCACGCCGTGGGGATACAAGCCGCCGACGTCCACATCCACGCCGACGCGGCAGCCCACGTTCACCGCCTCGCCATGAGACTTGCACTCGGCAAATCGCGAAAGGGGTGCGTAGCCGCGACTTCCCTGGCCTGGCCGCTACCTGTGCCCCGTTCGGGCCGCGAGCCCGCCGGGGCGAGACGGCCTGCGCCACCCTGGCCTGCCCGCCATGGCAGGCAGGGGCAGGCAAGGCAGGCAGTCGCCCTTCCGTTCCAACGACTGAAGTCGTTACTACTGACCTATGCCTCGTGGGTGATGGCAGCCAGCTTGCTGCTCCTTTCGGCATGTCAGCCTGCACCGCCAAACATTCTCGAAACCGAAACGCCGACGGTGAGGGCAATTGAAACACGGACCGGAACTGCGGTGGTCAGCCTCCCACAATTTACTAATTCTCCCTCCCCATCTACAACGCCGAAGCCCCTCACCATTAACGTAGAGAGCACACTGACGCCCATCCCTTCCGCCACGTCCGCGGCTTCGTCGCCGGTTATCCTGCCCACTGAAGGCGCGACCCCGGAATCCGCCTGGCGGCCGCCGCTTTACCCGACTCCTTGGGCGCTCTCGCCTTACGACCATTTCTACTTCGCCCGCCCGTTTGCCGTCAACGTGGTCACCTGGCCGATAGCGGACTACCGCTACGGCGGCATCTTCTTTCGTCCCGAAGTGGTGCATTCTGGCATTGATCTGCCTGCCGATGTCGGCACGCCTGTCCAGGCCGCAGGGCCAGGGATAGTCGTATGGGCCGGCTGGGGGTTGTTCAACAACGCGCCGAACTATAAAGACGATCCTTATGGGCTGGCTGTCGCCATCCGTCACGACTTTGGTTACAAAGATCAGCCGCTCTTCACAATCTACGCGCACCTCTCCGAGGTGGATGTCGTCCTCGGCCAGGTTCTCAAGGTCGGCGATGTGCTTGGCAAAGTCGGCACGACCGGATTCACTACCGGGCCGCACCTTCATTTCGAGGTGCGGGTTGGCACCGACGACTTCTTCTCCACCCGCAACCCTGAACTCTGGCTGGTGCCGCCGGAAGGATGGGGAGTCCTGGTCGCCCGAATCATGGGTACCTACGGGCATCCTCTCACCAGCTACGAGATCATCGTCCGCTCGGAAGCCACCCAGCGCGCTTGGATCGTCAAGACGTATGGAGGCCTGGGTGCGAACAGCGATCCCTACTACAACGAGAATATGGTTCTAAGTGATCTGCCAGCCGGTGTTTATCTGGTCAACGTGCCATACGCCGGCCTGAACAACAAATTAGAAATTCAAATCTTACCTGGTCAGGTGACGTATTTTGCCTTCCAGGGCTTCAAAGGATACAACACTGAATTACCGCCTCCCCCGCAATCCATTATCACCTTGACGCCCATCCCTTGATCGAACTTGAAGCTGAACAACTAAAAAGAATGGCCTTTCTGACCATTCTTCCTAGCTGGGGGCGGAGGACGCCGTCCCCCCTGAGGGGATTCGAACTCCAGGAAACGAAAGACCCTCACATGAGGGTCGAGGCTGGGGGCGGAGGACTCGAACCTCCACATACAGATCCAGAGTCTGCTGTCCTACCATTAGACGAGCCCCCAATCACCCAGCGAAAATATTCTACCATGCTGGATGGCCTCCGTCTAGGGAAGCATCTGGCTACCTTGTCACTGCAAGGTTCTTACGTGCAGCGCGGCGAGTGTTGTCCTCTATATCCATGAACATCAGCATCGTCTGCGCCATGGCTTGTAACACGATAAAATAGACCACGCCTCGTAGAGGCTGCTCGAAGAGGATGACGAAATTCGTTGCGTAATCCGTATAGCCCATCCCGAACCAGAAGCCGCGTACGATCTGCAAAACCATGGTCACAGCTTGTACAACGAACTGCGCCGCATAAACTCCGACGACCACCCAGGATGAGATCCGGGCGATGGCCGCCAATCGCAGAACAACATCTTTGCTAAAATACGTTCCCCAATAACCACTGCTCTGTTCTGTCATTTTTCATCTCCATTGCGATAGCTCGACCTTTTTGCATTCCAGTCATTTGTTATAATGGACTCTGAAGATCAAACCTTACGAATTCAGGGTGGTCGGAGGTGTGGTGGGCAGGCGAAGCTGCCCACCACACCTCCGAATCCTTTTCAACTCTTCACTTTTAAAGACATTATTATTCCGGGTCAATTATACGCCAGAAGGAAACTCCATGGACACCAACGAATCAAAACCTACCAACTTTATCTTCGAGGCAGTCGCTGAGGATCTGAAAACAGGTCGTTTCGACTACGTCCGCACGCGCCTGCCGCCGGAGCCGAACGGCTACCTGCACATCGGCCACGTCAAAGCCTTCTTGATTGATTACAACACCGCCAAAGAGTTCGGCGGCGAGTTATACCTGCGTTTTGACGACACCAACCCGGCCAAGGAAGAGACTGAGTTCGTGGAAGCCATCGAAGAGGACGCGCGCTGGCTGGGCATCCAGTGGGTGAAGGTGACTTTCGCTTCAGATTATTTCGACCGGCTGTATGAGTGGGCCATCCGCCTCGTCAAAAAGGGACTGGCCTACGTGGACGATCAAACTCCCGAGGAGGTGAACATCAGCCGCGGCACACTTCCGCGCGGGACGAAATGGAGTGAGACCGAAACGGCGTTGAAACCCGGCGTCGAGTCCCCGTACCGCAGCCGCTCGGTCGGGGAAAACCTCGACCTGCTCGAGCGGATGAAAAACGGCGAATTTCCCGAGGGCAGCCGCGTCCTGCGCGCCAAGATCGACATGGCCCATCCCAACCTGGTCATGCGCGACCCAGTCATGTACCGCATCATGCACGCGACGCACCATCGCACCGGTGACAAGTGGTGCATCTACCCGATGTACGACTGGTCGCACGGCCAAAACGATTCGATGGAAGGCATTACCCACTCGCTATGCTCGATGGAATACGAGATCCACCGTCCGCTCTACGAGTGGTTTTTGGATCAATTAGGCGAGTTCAAGCCGCGCCAGATCGAGTTCGCCCGCCTCAACCTGACCCACGCCATGATGAGCAAGCGCAAATTACGCAAACTGGTCGAGATGGGTGTGGTGCGCGGCTGGGATGACCCGCGCCTCATCACCCTGCGCGGCCTGCGCCGGCGCGGCGTCAACCCCGAGGCCATCCTCGACTTCAACGACAGAATCGGCGTCGCCAAGACCAATTCCTGGGTGGAGATGAGCCTGCTCGACGCCTGCATCCGCGACAACCTGAACAAGCGCTCCCCGCGCCGCATGGCCGTCCTGCATCCGCTCAAGCTGGTGCTCGACAATTACCCCGAAGGCCAGGTCGAGTGGATGGACGCGGTCAACAACCCCGAAGACCCGTCCGCTGGGACGCGTAAGGTACCGTTTTCGAAGGTGCTTTACATCGAGCAGGATGACTTCCGCGAAGCCCCACCGCCCAAGTATTTCCGCCTGTTCCCAGGCAACGAGGTGCGCTTGCGCTACGCCTATCTCGTCACCTGCTCGTCGGTCGTCCGGGACCCGGCGACTGGCGCAGTGACCGAGGTGCACTGCACCTACGATCCGGCGACGCGCGGCGGCGACGCGCCGGACGGGCGCAAGGTCAAATCCACCATCCACTGGGTATCGGCTCAGCACGCCGTCAAGGCCGAAGTCCGTCTCTACGAGCAGTTGTTCACCGTCGAACGCCCGGACGAGGTCGAAAACCTCGAAAGAATCCTCAATCCCAACTCGCTCGCAGTGCTGAGCGATTGCCGTCTTGAACCCTCTCTGGCTGAAGCCAAGCCCGGCGACAAATTCCAGTTCGAACGTGTCGGCTACTTCTGCGCCGATCTCGATTCCGCTCCCGGTCATCTCGTCTTCAACCGCACGGTGACGCTCAAGGATACGTGGGCGAAAATCGAAAAGTCCAACAAGTCGTAAGGTCTAACAGGTCTTACATGTCAGATCTGTTAGACTTATAAACTTGTGGGACGTGTAGGAGGAATATGACAACCGTGAAACGCTTCGAGGATTTGCGCGTCTGGCAGTCTGCGCGCGATCTGGTCAAGTGTGTTTACGAAGTTTCCGGCCAGAACGAGTTTGGCCGGGACTTCGGCCTAAAAGACCAGATTCGCCGCGCGGCGGTATCCGTGATGAGCAACATCGCAGAAGGATTCAACGCAGGTTCAGACGCAGAGTTCATTAGGTTTCTCGGTTTTGCGCGACGCTCAAACTCGGAAGTTCAATCTCAGTGTTACATCGCGCTGGATCTGCAATACATCTCGAAGGAACGGTTTCAAACCCTCCACGACAAAGCCAACCTGATCGAACGCCAGCTCAATTCCCTCATTTCCTACCTGGCCTATTCCATGAATAAAGCTGTCAAAGAACCTTCCGCCGAATACACTATCCACCTCGCAGAAGACCAATCAACACTACTCGACCTCTAGACTTATAGACTTATACGACTTGTACGACTTGCCAGACCTTTAGACTACCAAACCTTGCGACTTTTCGACCTGCAGAGCAAACCAACACTAAGGAACCTTACATGGCCACACTTGGATACATCCTGGCGGGCCTTTCCGCCATCGCTGCCGGTTTGATCAACGCGCTGGCAGGCGGTGGGACGCTCATCACCTTCCCCGTGCTGATGGCGGTCGGGCTTCCGGCTGTCTCGGCCAACGTCACCAACACTGTGGCACTCTGCCCCGGTTACCTTGGCGGGACGCTGGCCCAGTCCAAAGACCTGAAAGACCAGAAGAAACGCCTCTGGGTCGAACTCCCCGCGGGCATCCTGGGCGGATTAGTGGGCGGCGTCCTGCTCATAAAAACGGGCGAAAAGCTTTTCACGAACCTGGTCCCATTCCTCATTCTGCTGGCATCGGCGCTGCTGGCCGTCCAGAACCCGGTGCACCAGTGGCTCACACTTGCACCTGCTGCACACTTGCCCCGGACGCAAGTGCCGGGGAGTGCAGGTGTCCGCCGACAGGAAGAGGGAAAAGCCAAAGCTGCCTCCGAAATGTGGACGTTCCTGCCCATATTCCTGGCGGCCATCTACGGCGGATACTTCGGCGCGGGGCTGAGCGTCATCATCCTGGCCGTGCTGGGACTGATCCTGAACGACAACCTGACCCGCCTGAATGCCTTGAAACAGGGCATTGCCTTCGTGACCAACGTCGCTGCGGCGCTGTTCTTCGCCTTTTCGGGAAAGGTGGACTGGCTGGTGGCGCTGGTGATGGCCGCGGGCACGCTGCTCGGCGGCGCGCTGGGCGGACGGCTGGCCAGCAAGATCAAACCGGATACCCTGCGCGTGATCGTGGTCGCGATTGGGTTCACGGTGGGGATTATTTACCTGGTAAAGACCTTCTTCACCTAGAAAGGAATTCAAGTGGTGTAAAAAATCAATCATCCAGCGGGCTTTTCCCTACGGGATGCTTCGCGATGACCGCCAGCCCGCCGCGCTGGAGGACGTGTCCTTCGACTG